>JABMSA010000823.1 GCA_013202185.1 Planctomycetota bacterium | reverse complement strand
GCCAGTGGCCGTGGTGACAGCGCCAAACACTATGTAGAGGGATTCCTCTACGACCTGGAATCAGATCCCTACGAGCTCCGGAATCTAATCGAGTTCGAGTCACATAGAGGAGTGGCCGACGTAATGCGCCAACGTCTGCTGCGCAGAATGGCTGCAGCTGGCGAAGAGGAGCCCACCATCGAACTCTCCTCAACTCGAAAGAGTGGCCAACGACGGGTGGACCCCGGCGAAGAATTGATGTGAGGAACACACGCGCACATGGGCAGCAGACAAAGCAACCTGCTCGGGAAAGCTTCAACAAACAATGAGTTACTTTTTCCGTTTTCCGTTTGTTCCGTTCGGGTTCGCGAATCTCTTTGGTCGAGAGCCGGAATTAGGCATACCAACAATTGCGCTTTGCTCGTTCTTGCTGGTCCTTGCTTCGACTTCGTCTGCGCAATCGCAAGAAATTGAAGTGAACCTCCTGCCACGTAATCTGGAAGCACCGTTTTGCTACCTCCGAGCCGGCAGTCGATCTTGGACGATTTTCACTCGAGCCTTGAAAGCAGAATACGTCGTGGCCCTGACGGCGCGACGGAAGGGTGAGATCCTCGGCAGCGGCAAGACCCTTGAGTTTGCCGGCTTGTCCATATCGGTCGATGAGAGCAGCCGACTCACGATCAATGCATTTGCGGAAAAAGCGGAACAGCCAACACTTCCGTTTGACCTTGATGTTTCCCTGCAGTGCCCCGGCCAACCGGCCCAATCGCAAACGCTGAGCATTAGGCCCGCACCTCCCCCGCGACCCATCTCGTATCTTGCCGATTTGCTGGACGATTTGCTCAAGATCTTCTGGGATTCTGAGGCCGGACACTTCCGGAAAATCGAAAAAAGCGGCTTTGATCAGTATTTCCGGCGCCTGCAGGCCCACGGCATAGAGCGTTTGATTGTGTGGCAAAGCCCATTGCCATTTTCAGTTGACCCCGACTACCTGGCGGCGGAAGATTGGTCGCGTTACCAAAAGCAAGCGCGGGCGATCCTTGATTGCGAAGACTTGACGCGCGGCATGGCCCGTAGCGGACTCGCATCATGGAAGTGGATGCGAATGACAATGAGATTGCGTCTGATGCCGGAATTCGGCGAAATGTTCGCCCGCAGTGCTGCCGAGCACGGAATCCACTTGACGGCCAGCTTTCGCCCGTTCGAGCCGGCTCTGACCAAATACTATGAAGTGCCGACCTTCGATGAGCACGGGAACTGGCTGTGGGGCTTCCTGCCGGCAGCTTGGCCGAGCGTGAATTACCGTCCGCAAGACCTGTGCTTTGCCAACTTTCGTACCATTCTGGCAAAACAGGGCCGAGCTGCGGAAGCCGAACCCAGGAGCATCGAATTCACTCAGGTAGGCAATGCCGACAAGCTGCTGGATCGCTACACACAAGGCAAGCATGGCTTGCGTATCGTGGCATCACATTTTCCGCCTATCGCAGCCGGTTCGTTCGTCTTGGTCCGCGATGCAAAAGGCGATTTCTCCCTGAAACGATACCGCGATATTGCCGAGCAGGCCGAGGCACATCAGAGCGAGTTGTCCGGTTTTGACGTTTCGGTCGATGGTGAATCCGTGCGTATCAACGGACTGCGCATCCCCCATGATCGGCGCTTCTTGATCATCTCGCGTGAAAACGAATCAACCGAGATGATCCAGGCCGCCGTCGGCCGCCCGATTATTGTCCGCTCCCAGACAGGAAATCGCTTGGGAAGAATCAATATTTACCGTGTCCTAGACCAGTCTGATCCCTATGCGCCGCGGACTCGCATTGCCGGCATCACCGTGCCAGGCTCCTTCCAAACGACGTTTCAGGCAATCATGAACGGGATCGATCGCTTGGGTGACAGCCCGGAACCGGAACGTCTCGCCAAGCTGAGCTTCGTAGTCGATTTTGGTTCTGCCTGGTCTGTTGAAATGCTGGATTTCCAGCGCGCCGACACGCGCCGTGTTGCCATCGCCCAAGTAAAGATGATGCTGGCGCATTCCGCCTTTGATGAGATTTTCATCAACACGCGAACGCACTGTCAGTTGGCGGCTACAACGGCCGACGACTACTATGGTGACGGCGGCATAGAGCCTTTGGCACACTACCGGCTCAAGAAAATTCCCTATCGTCACCTGGGGATCGACCTCGCCTTTGCGCCAATTTCCCTGGCCTCGAATCCACGCATCGTTGCTCTAGCCTCGAAAACCGAAACGCTTGAGCAACTCACGCACTGGCAAGACAATGAGTGGCTCGGCTCCTGCCAGTCCCCTACCAGTCCTTTCGTCTGGCGTTACGAACGAAATCGTGCGGTGGCGGATGGTTTACGACAGCTGCTGATGGACTTGGAACGCGAATTCCCGGGGGTTCGCATTCGTGCGGTGATCCCCCCCAGCGAGGAGGTCATCCGCAACGTGCGCCGGGACCTAAAGCTGATGCCCAAACCAGGTGGGGGTGTCTACGGCGACAAGTACTATGGCCAACACATCCGCAGTTCGCTGAATCACATTCCGGGAATCGGGGAAGGTATGGCAATGATCGACTTGACCGGGCTTGGCGTCGAGCCGGTTTTTCTCGGCATTCGCCGCACACCTGACGCAGCGCCACTGAACCTGTACTTGCGGGAATGTTTTCACAGCATGGCCAGAAATCGCGGTTCCAGCTTCCGCGGACCACGCAGCTTCTTTTACGAGGCGCAAGAAACATTACGCGCGAAAGACCGAGATGCGGCACGCGAGAAACGTGAGAACATCATCCGCACATTGCTTTCGCATCGAGACGAGATAGCAGAAGTCATCCTTTACGAAGCCGCCAACTGGGCATATTATCTGCCGGTGTCAGATCCAGATCAGTGCGAACACCGCTACCTGGATCCCATCCCAAAAGGCGCGGACAGCCAGTAGAAATGTGAAGGATTCTTCGGCTCTCCCAAAACTGAAGGAGCTTCCTGATGTCCAGCATCCTCTTCAAACCGGACGTGTATTACTACACCTACGCCGCACATCCAGCCGCACTGCACATTCAGACCGGACAGATGATCGAGACCACCTGCCTGGATTCAAGCAATGGCGATGAACACAGGCGCGAACTGCCCAAAGAGTGCCGGCAAGGAGGAGAAGGGCTACTTGAATACAACCCTGTGACCG
>JABMSA010000074.1 GCA_013202185.1 Planctomycetota bacterium | reverse complement strand
TGCGCATTCCGATCAGCCCGGACGCCGGCGACAGGCCCGAGCAGCCCGGGTTGGCCGCCCGCCGCGCCGCTTTTGCTCCGCAGGCGCTCGCCCGCTTCCCGGTACCGCTCGAGGAGTTCATCGAGCCCGGGGGCATGCGGCGCTTCGGCAACGTCGATCCGCGAACCGTTAGTGTGCACGGCCACGTCGTCGACGTCGCGCGGGTCATGCGGGTCGATCTCCAACTGCTCGTATATCGCGCTCAGCCATGTATTGCGGCGCGGCGGCTTGCCGGCGTTGCACGATCCGGAGATGACAAGATGATCGCGTGCGCGCGTGAGTGCTACGTATAGCAGCCTGGCGCTCTCGGCCTTCTCTTCGTCGGCGGTCCTTTGGGCGATGAGCGTGCGTATGACGGTGTTTTCGATGTTTGCGTCCGCGTCGCGCGCCTTGATGCCAAATCCGTAGTCGCGGTGAGTGTACACGTCGCTTGCGCTGGCGTGCCTCACTCCGGCGGCCGTGTCGGGCAGGCACACAATCGGAAATTCCAGGCCCTTGGCGGCATGGATCGTGAGCAGCTTTACGGCGTCGCTTTCGTCGGGCTCGGTTTGTGCGTCGGCCTCGCGCGAGCCGGACGATATGGCGGTGTTGAGCCGTGCGACAAGGCCCGCGAGGTCGGGTGCGCCGCGTGCGAGCCCGAGCATCTTCTCGATGTTGGCAATGGCTTGTGGGCCTCGTTCGCCGGCGGCGGCCGCGCCCCACAGGGCGGTGTCTTCGAGGACGTGCGCGAGCAGCTCGGCCACGGGCATCCGGCGCGACCACCGCAGCCAGGTTTGTATCAGGTTGCGCGTTCGGCGGACCGCGTCGGTGTCGTCGGCGTCGGGGGTTGCGTCGATGTTTTGAAGCTTCGCCCAGAGGCTGCCGCCTGTGGCGCGAGATATCCGATAAAGAGCGTCGTCGGAGATTCCGGCCATCGGCGAGCGCAGCACGGCGGCGAGCGCCACGTCGTCGCCCTGGTGCAGCAGGAAGCGGAGCACGTTGACAACATCGAGCACCTCCTGCCTCTCGTAGAATTCAAAGCCGCCGGCAACGGTGAAGGGGATGTCGACCTTGCGCAGCGCCTCTTCGAAGAGGCCCAGCCGCGTGCGGGCGCGCAGCAAGATTGCCATGTCGCCGTAGCGGGCGGGTCTTTCGGCGCGTTCTGCCTTGTCCCAAACGGTGCTTCCGCTTTGCACGAAATGCTGCAACTGCCTCGCGACGAGTTCGGCTTCGGTTTCCGCCGCGTGCGGTTCGTCGTCATTCCGCTCACCGGCCGTTGCCTTCTGCGGCAGAAGCAAGGCAACGCTTCCTTCGAGCGACGTGTGCAGCCTGCATACCAGCTCGCGATAGTCGGGGTCGTAAGTAAGGCCGGTGGCTCCCATCAGGCCGGGCATCAGGCGGTTCACGAAAGCGACAACCGCGGGGGCCGAGCGGAAGTTGTCGTCCATCTCAACCTGGCCGGGCCCTTCGATGCAGTGGTTTTTCACATCGGCGAAAACGCGTATCTCGGCGTTGCGGAATCCGTAGATCGATTGCTTGGGGTCGCCGACGATGAAAAGCTTGCCCGGAGGGATGGAGCCGTCGGGGGGCTCGACGATCAGGCGGATGATCTCCCACTGGAGATGGTTTGTGTCTTGGAATTCGTCGACGAGTACGGCGTGAAACCTCCGATGCAGCTCGCGGCGGATGTTGCCCTTGTTCTGCTTCAGGAGTTGGAGCGTTCGCGTTTGGAGGTCATCGAAGTCGAGTGCGCGCCCGCCGCCCTTGTATTGCTCGTAGATTTCGCGCGAGTGCGTGTATAGCGTCGACAGCGCCCGGAGCACTGGGATGGCGTTCCAGTCGGTTTCGCCTACGGCAAGGGCCGCGAGTTCCTTTGCCGAGTTTCTGATCTCGCCGAGCAGCTTCTTGCATCCGTCAAAGTCGTCCCAGTTTCTCGCGCTTCCGCCTCTGAGGGTGATGGCCGTGAGTGACTCTACGAGGTCTGGGACGTTTTCGGTGTCGAGAAGTCCGCCGTGCAGAGCGTCTAGTGTTTCCTGGCGCACCTGTTCGATCTTGTCGGGCTTGGTGCAAGTGAAGGCGGCGAGGCGGCGGATCATTTCGCGTGAGAACAGCTTCTTCGCCCTCTGTGCGACTTCCTTCTCCACCCGTGTGCGGATGTTTTCGCGGATCGTTTCGTCGTCGGCATCGCGATAGAAGGCGGCCCACTCGTCATGACTTCCCGAGCCGCCCAGGAGCATGCGTATGTTGTCTGTGGCCCTTTGCCGCGGCCAGTTGCGCAGCAGCACTTGGGCATGGCTTCGGAGGGCGTCATCGTCGCCGGCGCCCTGGAGGGCGTCTTCGACTGCCTGGTCGCGCAGCCGTCCGCTTTCGGATTCGTCGAGCGTTTCGAAGAGCGGATCGATCTCGGCTTCGATGGGATGCTCGCGCAGGAGCGCCCCGCAGAATGAATGGATCGTCGAGATCGCCGCGCGGTCGAGGGTGTCGAGCACGTCTCTCCAGCGGACGGCGTCTTTGGCGCGTTTGATCCGCTTTTCGAGTTCGTCTCGGACGCGTGCTTTCATCTCGGCCGCTGCCTTGTCGGTAAACGTAATGGCAAGGACGTTGCGCGTGCCGATGCTGGCGTCGTCTTGCAGCGACTTGATGTATCTTTCGACGAGAACGCCGGTTTTTCCGGAGCCTGCCCCGGCGGTCACGGCCACGTTTTTGGAGGTGTCGAGCGCTTTCTGCTGGGCTGGTGTGAGTTCGAAATCAGGCATCGCCGCCCTCCGTTGCCGCATCGGCTGCCGGCGCCATTCTCGCCGCCTTGGCTTCGTGCCTTCGGCAGACCCCGCTGAAAGCGCAATACTGGCAGCGTGCCTGCGCGGGATCGAGCAGCGAAGGCGGAAAGACCCCGCCGCGAATCCCCGCTGCATATTCGACGATCTTCAGCCGCACGCGGTCGAGCACCTCGGCCAGCTCATCTTCGGCCAGGAAGCCGGCCCGGCGCTGGGTCGGTGCGCCGAAATGCTCTTTCAGTTCAACGCCAAGCCCGAAGAAGGAACCGGCTTTCCCGAATTGGCCCGGATCATCCTTCAGGCAATAGTATGTGCCGCCTGCCGGCCTGTATCCCGAGCCCTCGAGCGCCATCATGTAGATTGGGATTTGCAGGATGATGTGATCGTAGATGTCGTCGCGGTGCGGCGGCGTGCCGGTCTTGTAATCAACGGCGAGTGCCAGCCGTTCGCCGGACAATTCGGCCACCTCCACGCGGTCGATGCGCCCTGCCAGGCGCACCTCATCGGCTCCGCTGCCGAGCACAAGCTCGGGGAGTTGGAGCGCGGTGTCGCTTATTTCGTCCGTGCGCCGATGGCCAAACGACACTTCGAAGAATCGGGGCTTGCCCGGTGCGTCGTCGCTGATCTCTGCGTCGATGAACATCTCGAGTACGCCTGGCGAGCGCCGGCCGTGCCCGCCGATGATTCGTTCGCGCTCCATATCCCAGAAGAACCCTTCGTATGGCAGTTGCTCGAATTCATCTTCGGCTATGCTTCTGATATGCTCGAGGGCGGCATTGCGGTCGTCGTCGGGCGAGAGTTGGGTTGTGCCCCGGCCGCGCCGCTCGATGTAGAACCTGCTGAGCATCCTATGTATCACGCTTCCCCTTTCGAGGGCGTCTATCTCCTCCTGGGGCTCCTCGAGTTCTTCGAGCTGCGCCACGCGCTCGGCGAAGAATCGGAAGGGGCAGCGGGCGTAGCTCTCGAGCGTGCTGGCGCTGAACGCCCGCTCCTGATAGCGTTGGGCGATCAGGCGCTTCACCTCGGGATCGGCGAGCATTCCTTCGAAGCGCGACCACGCATCGCCGCGCCGGCGCATTTCTTCGATCGCCAGGGCGCGTGTCATTGCGTCGGGCGCGTTATTTGCCGGATTGCCGCAGATCGTGATCGCCCGCCTGGTTTCGCTTGCGTTGCGCCCGGCAAGCGCGCCGCCCAGGTAGCTCTGCAGGCTCTTGGGTGAGAAAACCTCGCCGGTTGCCGGGCGGCGTTTGGTGTCGACCCAGGGCAGGGCGCGTTCGATTTCTCTAACGAACAGCGACTTCAGCAGCGTCTTGCCGCCGTCGTACGTCGGGTAGCTGATCATGAGCCTGCGGCGCGGCGCGGCCGCGGCGCTCGCGAAGAGGTAGCGTTCGATCTCGAGGCTGGTGGGGGTTGTCTTGAACTCGAGCTGCGTGCGGCGGCTGTCGGAATAAAAAATCCGAGGCGCCTGTGGCCGCGGGAATTCGCCGTCGACCATCCCGCCGACAAACACCGCGTCGTAGTCGCCGCCGCGCACCTCGTGAATCGGCAGTACGTGTACGCCGTGGTCAACGTCGCGCCTCACGGCGAACGTCTCTCCGCTGAGGCCCGCCTGGATCATCTCGAGGTATTCGTCGAACTCAAAGTTTTTCCTGCGTGAGAAGCCGGCCGCGAAGGTTACGTCGTCGAGCACCTTGTCAAACTTCTCGAGCGCGCGGTAATCTCTTTCGAGCACCTCCTCGTCGGTTTGGCACCGGTGCCGGAAGAAGATGCCGCGAGCGATTCCGAAGCGCTTGATGATGTGGTCGAAGGTCTTTCTGAAGTCGCTCGGCGTCATCGGGCGGGCGAGCGCCGAGATCTCCTCGAGGGCGAGCCCGATGCCGTGGCTCTGCCGCGTGAGCTTTGCAGCCCTGTCGGCGGCCCGGCGCGGCTGATCGTCGTCGGCATCGTCCGTTCGCTCCGGGGCCGTTCCCTTTTCTGCCAGATCGGCGGCCTGGCGCAGCTTCTGCGCCCAGGTGGCTTTGCCGCGAAAGATTCGTGCGGCGCGCGCCTCGACGTCGACGAAGTTGCCGTCGAGCGCCGCGCCGGCGCCGTCGTGCTCAAAGCCGAAGTGCACGTAAGGTGATCGAAGAAACTTGAGGACGGCCTCGCGGCTGTAGTCTTCCTGCACGATCTCGAGGATGCTCATCAGGGCGGCTGTCACCGGCGATTCGCCCAGCGGCCGGCCGACGGCACAGTTGTGCGGAATGCCGCACGACGCGAACACATCGCGCACTATGGGCGCGTAGGTTTCGATGTTCTTGAATGCAACAGCGATGCGGTTTGCTTCGAAATCGCCTGTGACGGACAACCTCTTGATTTCGGCGGCGATTGCCTCGACCTCCGCGACGCGGTCGCGGCACTCGAGAATTTGCACGTCGCATGGTTTTGTGGATGTGCGCTCATGATCGAAGAGCACCGGGGCAAGTGGCTCTGCGGGCGACCCGGGGGCGGCCGCCGCCGGGATTTGCTCGGCATGGGCGCAGTATTCGAGCACGAACGGCTCGGCGGCGGCATAAGCGCCGGCGCCCGGCAGCCAGTCGAGCCGAAGCCACGCTTGTGCGGTTTGCTCGAGCAGCTTTCCGAGCACTTTGCCTTCGGCGAGTGTGACATCGAAGAAGCCGTCGAACAGCAGCAGATCGATTTCGCCGAGCGCGTCTTTGAGCTTGCGGGGCTGGTCGAGCTTCTCGAGGACGAGCCAGAACATGCCGTCGGTGTCGACGAGGCCGTGGTCGTCGAGCATGTTCTGATACTCACGATATATTCGCACAAGCTCGCGGCTCTTGAGGCCGGCGGGTTTTTCGATGTCATGTGTGCGGCGTTCGAGTGTGCCGGGATCTATGAGGTTTTGCTTGAGATCGGATATGAAACCGGCCAGCCTGGTGACAAGCCCGGCAAACGGCCTGTCCTCGCGGTGGCGGAAGTAGCGGAGCTTGAGGGCGTCGTCGGATACGATCTCCTCGATGAGCATCGCCTTGACGGATTCGGATATCGGCGCGCCGGTGCCGCCCATGCGGCGATAGAGGAGCTGCATCAGTGAGTGGAAGGTGAGCAGGTGAGGGCGAAAGAAACCTTCCGGCCGCGCGTGGAGGAGTTCTTTTTCGAGGGTCCTCGCGCGGCGTGCGGTGGGCACAACGTAGATGACCGACTGCCTTGGCCCTGCCAGGCGGTGAAGACATTCGTCGAGCAACTCCGTGCCGCCGGCCGAATGTGGGCCGTAGAAGAATTTTGTGCGGGTGCCTTCACCCCCTAGCCCCTCTCCCAGAGGGAGAGGGGGGTGCGCTCCACCGGTTCCTTCGGATGTCTCTCGCCGTTTTCCCCCTTCTGTTCCTCTTTCTCCCCCTCTCCCTCTGGGAGAGGGGGTCGGGGGGTGAGGGTCCCCACGGGGAGAGGGCCGT
>JABMSA010000822.1 GCA_013202185.1 Planctomycetota bacterium | reverse complement strand
GCTCAAGGTGGCACGCCAGCAGGGCACAAAGGATGCGAAGTTGCTGTCCGACAAACTCAAGTTCGCCACGGAAGCTCTCGAAAGCGCCTTGGACGACGTCCGCCGCGAGCAGAAGAAAGTGCGGAAGCTCGAGACCGAACTGCAGATGGTCTGCGATCAGCTTGCCGCGGGCAACGACACCATCATGCATATCCGGGAGATCGCCACCGAGGGCCAAATGGCTGCCGAAACTCGGCTCCAGCGGATAAGTCAGGCTGCCGCCCTCCGGCAGCACGAGCTCGAGAAGTTTCTGAAGGACGACAAGTGACCAAACACGCGGCGCCGGCTGTGCCTTGGCCCAGGCACTGCCCGACCTACCTCCTCGGGTGTCCGCTCCCATCCAGCGGTCGCCGGCGCCGCCCCTCGCAACGCGGCAATGCCGCAGAAAGGAATCGCGATGCGAAGAAAACAGGAGCGAATAACGCACACGGCCGAGAAGGATCGGGTTCTGTCGGTGACGGTCGTCGCCGAGCCGGAAGAGAATGCGGCGTTCGCGGCCCAGCCGATCACGGCCGAGCTCGAGCGAAGCATCTGTCCGCCGGGAATGAAGCTCAGGCGGCTGCAGGTGACATCGGCGGTCGATAAGGATCGCGTGGTGAGCGTCCAACTTGTGCTCGGCGCGGGAGGCCTGGCCGACTCGGTGAAAAGGTTTGTGCTCGAGCGGCTCGAGAAGCTGCTGCGCGGCCCGGAGCTGTTCGATCAGGGCGATCCGCCGGTGGGGATGGATCCGGAGACGGGCGAGGTGCTTGACGAGGGAACACTGAAGGAGGTGCAAGAGTTCGCAGACGGAGAGGTCCGCAAGGCGGTGCAAGAGTTGGTCGACAAGGGCGTGACGGTCGAAATGCCCGGCCGGACCGGCAGGGGCGAAGAATAGGAGCACAGGCTTCCAGCCTGTGTCTGTGTCGTAATGCCACAGCCGAGACGGCTGTGCTACAATCACAAGGAGGTGCCTGATGCCGGAGCTGCATCTGAATGACGAGGACAGGATTTGCGTGGGGCGGGTGAGCGACTGGAGGGGCGAGCACGTCCAGGTTAGGTTGCGAAACGACTGGACGCGCGATGGTGAGTATTGGGATCTCGAGGGGATCGTCGAGGGGGCGGAAAAGTTTGAGTACGGAACCTATGAGCCGGGCACATTACGCCTGGCCGTTGCTATTTTGGCGGCGTGCGTGCCGGAGCGGGTGGCACTTGCCATGGCGATGCGATACGCGCGCATCGTGCTCGCCAGGATCGATGCTCATTACTGGGCTATGCCCGTGGGCGCCGTCCGTGCGTGGGTGGTGGCGCACTACCCGGGGCAGATGCCCGAGCGGGCGAGGATGGCCATGCGGCTGATGTCGGCCGCGATGTGACGGCAGAACGTACGGGAGAGAATCACAAATGGACACGAATGACCACGAATTGACGACGCTGGAAATGCTCGAGGCGGCCCGGGGGAAGGTGTCGGCTGTGATGGCTCGGTGGCGGCACCAAATTGCGAAAATGGAACTGGCGGTGCTGAGAGGTGAGATCGGTCCCGATGAGGCGGTGGCGGGCTTGGCAAGGCTGGGGCAGCGGCAGGAGGTGATGCTGAGGTGCTCGCAGATGATGAAGATGGCTGTGGCGTGGGCTAGGGCGGGGGCAAATGTGGTGGGCGTCGCCGACACGGTCGCCCAGGTCGAGGCACTCCTGGACGAGCAGGAAAGGGCAGAGGGCTGACATGGCAGGTAACATCTATCTCAATACGGGCTACTGGCAGCACGTCCGCACCTGGACGCCACACGCGAAGCTGCTCTATCTGTGGCTGTGGAGCAACGAACGGGCCAACGGCTATGTCGGCATCGGCCCGGCCGACGACGGCCTCGTGCGGCTCGAGCTGGGCGTCACCAGGCGGCAATACGACGAGGCAATGCAGTTTCTCACCGCCGAGCGCCACGTCGTTCTTATCGACGGTTGGGCGTGGGTCGTCGCCAGGGCCAAATATGCCTTGGAGAAAACCAAAAACATCAAGCACATCAAGGGTGCCGCCCGATGGTTGCGCGAGACCACCGTGCCGCCCGAGCTGCTCACTCAATTCTGGCAAATCTATGGCTACCTGTTCGAGGATGCGAGCATTGAAATCCGCGTGCCGCCGTCGGCCCGCGACCGCTTGCAAAGGAGCGAAGAAAACAAAAGCGGATAGGCCATCGATAGGGTATCGATAGGCTATCCGACACCTAGATCCGGGTACCTATTACCGAGTTCCGAGTTCCGAAGCGCTATCAACAGTGTGTGTATTAGTACGTTTCATGGCGCGGAAAGAGCGAAATTATGACGACGACCAAAGCCGCAAGCCGAAGCCCGTGGGCCAAACCCGACGGCAAGCCCTCCTGCTTCGGCAGCGAACAATGCCCCGACGGCGACGCGTACGAAGAATGCCGGACAGAACATCCGGAAAGCCACGCCGACTGCATCAAGGACGGAGAGTGGAGAACAGAGAAGAAAAGAGGCACTGAGGCAGAAGACCGGCCCAAGAAATCGAAAGCGCCTCCAGCCTCGGGACGTTGTCCCAATTACGGACACTATCAGCAGGACACAAAACAGTGCCAGACCTGCTGCCGTTGGGATAAGCCAAGCTGTGCCGATGCCACGGACGAACGCCGGGAGAAAGAACACGCTGCCGAAGTCTTGCAGATGCAAGAACAACGCGTCCAAGCTGATCAAGCCCGGAAACAGTCTGCCGATCCGCTCACCGGCAGCAAAGCTCGGATGGCCCTGATGGATCGGGCGGCGAAGTTTCGATTTGGGCAGCCACTTGCGAAGGTAACTATTTTGCAACGCGCCGAACTGCCGCCCTGTTGCGACGGCCGCTACGGAATGGATGCGTTTTGTCAGGAGTGCGACCGGGCAGCCGCCTGCCGGCCGACAAACTAACGGAGAAAAAAGCTATGAGTTGGACGCGGACGTTTTCGGGAAAGAAGTTTCATTTGTTCGATCCGAAGCCCGAGCAGGTGTGCCTCGAGGACGTCGCCTGGCACCTATCGAACATCTGCCGATGGGGCGGGGCGTGCGAGTTTTTCAGCGTGGCACAGCACAGCATAATGGTCTCGCAACTGCTGCCGCCGGAGTTCGCGCTCGATGGCCTGCTGCACGATGCCCATGAGGCGTATTTGGGGGATGTTGTGGAGCCGTTGAAGCAATATTTGCGGGGCGGATTTGCGCCAGAGGCGTTGCTGGAGTCGATCTATGATCGGCGCGCGGGTATTGTCCAGGCGGTGATCTGCGAAGCCCTCGGGGTGGCCTGGCCGCCGAGCGACGACGTTCTGGCGATGATCAACGGGGCAGATCTGCTGTGCCGGGCGGCCGAGGAGCGGGATCTGTTCGAACAGCGGGTGTGCGGTTGCGTGCCGGAGGCTGACCCGATGGAGGTGGCGGACGTGGCCCCGATCATTCCGCTGCGGCCATTCCGAGCGCGTGAGATGTTTTGTTCGCGATGGCGGTATTTGCGGGGCGAGGCGGAGAAAAAGCTATGAGCTCAGGAATCGAATGGTGCGATGAAGTTTGGAATCCGGTCACGGGCTGCGAAAAGGGCCTGCCGTGCTGGACGCACTGCTG
>JABMSA010000821.1 GCA_013202185.1 Planctomycetota bacterium | reverse complement strand
TCTCTACAGGTACGCCATCGTATTTGCGAACAGGTGTACTTAGCGGAAGCAGCCCGCACCCCCATCCGCCGTCGGGCGCCACTTGACATTCAACACCTTTTCGGTTACACTTTACACATCGCATCCGTTTTCAGATGCACCGGAAGGGCGGCCAAATGAAAGCCATGAGATTCAGACGGTTGAAACTCATCGCCGGCGCGGTGGTTATTCTCATCGCTGCGGTGTACTTTGTTGTCGAGCACATCGAGCCGCGCATTCGTCGCCGGCGCATCGAGGGCCTGATCGCCAGATACTCGGCCGCGCCCGACAAGGCAACGGCCGACCGCCTGGGAAAACTAGGGAAAACTAGGGACGGTTACCCTATTTATTCCACGAGTCACAGGCCGGATGTCAGGCGTATGACAATTGGGGTAGGCATCCGCTCAGGTACACTTATACTGGAAAGAACGGCATCTTGCCTTGGATTAGAAAACGATGGTAGAAGCATTTCTTACAGACAAAATGATAGAATCCGGCGCTCAGCTTGTGCGCCGGCTGGAAGAAAGCAAGATGGAATTTGATGCCGCGTTCTGGCTCTATTCCTCTGATCGTGAAGCATGGAGGCTTGTCATTGCTCACCCGGAACTCGGTGAGATAGGGCCAAGGAAGCTTTACAGGCTCATAGATAAAGTCATGATGAAGTTCAAGGACGAAATCTCCGAAGTGGCGCTCGCAGACGTAACGCTCTTCATGCCGGGCAACCCTATCGTCACCGCAATTCGCAAGGCCATGCGCATAAACCCGGACATAAGCGGCACACGCTTGACGAACACCGGGATCAATGGCACACTCATCGAAGGCGCATACATTTATCGAGTGAAGCGAAGATCGCGTGGCGCCGCCCGCAAGGCCGCCAAGAAGTGAGAAGAGGGCGCCCCAGTCGTAGAGGCTGCGAACTATGCCGCTCTTCTCTTCCACTTCGATGCTGTAGTAATTGTTTTGAATGAGCATGGTTACATCCAGATCCGGCCAAGCATCAGGCCGCCCTATCTGGCAAACTGCAACTTCACCACTTCGCGCGCCGGCGCGGTCACGCCCTGCTCGGCGGCTTGGCCGTCGGGCCAGGTAACTGTTATTGTCGAATCGATCGGCTTTCGCGTCGGATTCCACACATGCACGGTTCTTCTTGTCAATACACTTTCCGCCATCAGCGCGGCCTGCGGAACGATCACTCCCAGGCGGGGGTCGTCGGCCTTAGCTATGCCGTTGCAGAACGCCGGCTCGGCCATGAGGCAGTCGGTGCCCTGGTACGATGCCAGCAGCGTCTGGTCGTGCGGGTTCTCGTATGCGAGGTAGGGGAGGTCGCTGTAGAAATCACGTTCGCTGGCTATCGTGTCGCGCGGTACGAAGTGTGCGACCATCGCCTCGTCGAGGATTCGCTTGCGCGTGCGTGCCGCCGGAAACTGCGCCAGGCCCGTCCGCGCGAAATACCACAGCACGTCGTAGAAGCCGCTTTCCAAATCGATGTCGTCCATCATGCCGGCGATAGACACCAGCGGCTGGCTGGTTTCCCACGGCGGGAATTCGGCGTACTGATCGCGTCCGGCGATTGTGCCATTGGCCCAGCCGCGCCAGTCGAAGTCCGGATCGCCCGAGTTGTCGTGCGTAACGTAATTGATGGCAAGAAGGAACCGCGCGAATCGGCGCGCCGCAACCAGGTACTCTTCGCGGCCGGTTTCCTTCCACGCCAGCCAGTTTGCCATGGCGGCGTTGCCATGACCCATCGGGCGGATCTGCCCGCCGTGGAACATGTTCTCGCTGCGGGTGTTGCCGAACCACCAGAACTTGTCGTCGAGTTGCGCGTTGATCTCGCCCAGCAGCAGAAGGGCCTGCTCCCTGTAGCTCGGCTCGTCGAAGATCTCGGCCGACAGCAGCAGGGCTTCGGCGTAAGTTGCCTGGGAGCCGAAGTCCATCGAGCGATCCTTGCCGTTCTCGGCCACAGACATCTGGTATGTCTTGTCGACAGTAATCCTGATGGTTTCGGCGAGCGGGCCGTCCCCGCCGGGGCCGTTGAGCCACCAGATGCTCGGCAGCGTGGCAATAGACACCGTGCCGGGCTTATCGCGACAAGACTCGAGGGCCAGTGCATCGAACTCATCGCACTTCGCCTTCAGCTCGGCATCGTCGGTCAGCAGCGCTCGATAGTGAAAGCCGCCTGCCCATTGCGGCCACCAGTTCCACGTGTATCCGCCGCCGATCTTGGGCCTTGTGCCGGGCGCGTAGGTGATGATGCCCTCTCCCGTTTTGAAGAGGCCCTGGGCGCCCTCGCCGCAGAAGACGTCTCGCAGCCAGCGGGTGGCCGCCTGCCACGTGACGCCGCGCTCGGCGGCCAGGTCAAACGCCTTCACTCGGCCGTTCGCGGGCATGTCGCAGGCCGCCGCGCGCTCCCACGCCTTGCAGAGCATCGCGTCGAGCGAGCCGCCCGGCATGTCCGAGTCGAAATCGAGCATCACGCGCTGCCTGTGCCTGTGGGCGCCCTTGTAGATCACGTTGGGGTCCTTGGCGAATGCGCTCGACCAATTCAGCGCGCCGACGATGAACTTGTATCCGCGCATCACGGCCTGCTTGTTCTCTTGCCAGTCGTCGAGGTATCTCTCGACGGTGCGCGTTGGCGTCACGTACACGTCGCGCTCCTTGCAGACTGTCCAATCACCGATCACCGTCGTGAAGCGTGTGCCCTTGCCGTCGGGCGTTTCGATAGCCTGGCACAGGAGCGGGACATTGCATGGGCCGGTCATCCTCACCGCTTCCGGGCGGGAGTATCCCCACACCGCGTGCTGCCATTGTTTAGGCGCCACGCGCTCGGGCCCCGCCCACTTTGCCACCGGGTTCTGGCCGATCACGGTTGTGACCGTTTCGGTTCCGTCGTATTCGTATGGCGTCTCGAAGGTCGAGTAAGCCTCGAGCAGCTCGATCGTCTCCGCCGGCACGAACGTGCACTCCACCACGAAGCCGCCCGAGAGCATGTCGGGCCGGACCGCGACGCTCCACGGCACATCAACCGTGCCATACGTGCAGCCGCCGCTGAAGAGGGCGCCGCCGCCACGGATTTTCTTCGCCTCCTGCGCGACGGCCGGATGCTCATGGCCAATCGACAGCCACTCGTGATCCTTGAACCGCAGCAT
>JABMSA010000820.1 GCA_013202185.1 Planctomycetota bacterium | reverse complement strand
TTGCTCGACCTTATTCTGTACGGAATCCTGCATAATCCTGCATAATCCTGCATCTTTGGGCTGTGGTTCCCATTGTCTCCGTGGAGATGACGAAAATCCTGCATCTTGGCTGTCCTACGGACAGCTTCGCCGAGCTTCCGCTCGGCAGCCAGCGCGAGGCGGGGCGGCGCGAGTGGGGGCATTGTCAAGATGCAAAAGCCCTGTCCAGCCCCGCCACATGACGGATAATCAATCAGTCGGCGGCGATAATAATCCGCCCGCACGCCCCGTGCCTTGAACGGGCAGGTGGCATGCCGAAGACTCATGACGGAGGAAGACTTTCAAGACCGCATTTTCCACGGAAGGAGAAAACGCCAATGCTGACAGAGGGAACATCGCACGCCCGGATCGCGCTCGACGGTGACCTCGCCGCTAACATTACCCCCGGCGCCGACGGCCTGAACCCGCCGCACGGCGGAACGCTTGTTGATCTGATTGTACCGCTGGAAAGAGCCCGCGAGCTGAAGGTGCTCTCGCGAGACTGGCCCTCGTGGGCTCTCACCCCCCGGCAGCTTTGTGATCTTGAGCTGCTGCTGAACGGCGGATTCTCGCCGCTGGACGGCTTCTTGTCGCGGGCCGATTACGAGGGCGTGTGCCAGGACATGAAGCTGGCCGACGGCACGCTCTGGCCCATACCGGTTGTGCTCGACGTGAACGAAGAAACGGCGCGCCGGCTCGAGGTGGGTGCCATGCTGGCGCTGCGCGACCCCGAGGGCGTAATGCTGGCGGCACTGCGCGTGGCCGACGTTTGGCGGCCGGACCTCGCAGACGAAGCCGAGCGGGTGTATGGTACGAGCACACTCGAGCATCCCGGCGTGGCGCACCTGATGCGGCAAACTAATCCGTGGTACGTCGGAGGCGGCCTCGAGGGCCTCCAGCCGCCGGTGCATTATGATTTCACACAACGCCGCCTGGCGCCCGGGCAGGTGAGGCAAAGGCTGGCCGCGATGGGCTGGAGCCGAACGGTTGCTTTTCAGACGCGCAACCCGATGCACCGGGCCCACCAGGAGCTTACGCTGCGCGCGGCCCGCGAGGTCGATGCACGGCTGCTTATACATCCCGTAGTAGGAATGACAAAACCAGGCGACGTGGACCATTACACGCGCGTGAGATGCTATGAGAAGATAGTAAGGCGCTATCCGCCCGACACGGCGATGCTGAGCCTGCTGCCGCTGGCGATGCGCATGGCCGGGCCGCGCGAGGCGGTGCTGCACGCGATCATCCGCAAGAATTACGGCTGCACGCATCTCATCGTCGGGCGCGACCACGCCGGCCCGGGAAGCGATTCCCTCGGCCGACCTTTCTATGGGCCGTATGAGGCGCAGGAACTCCTGCGGCGCCACGAGGCCGACGTGGGCATTACCATGGTGCCATTCAAGATGATGGTCTTCGTGCAAGATGAGCGCCGCTACGTGCCGGTCGATGAAGTAGCCGACGGAGCCTCCACCAAAACGCTCTCGGGCACGCAGCTCAGGGAGCACCTGGCCGAGGGGACGGACATCCCGGCGTGGTTCTCGTTTCCCGAGATCGTGCAGGAGCTGCAGCGAACGTATCCGCCCTGCTGCAAGCGCGGGTTCACAGTGTTTTTCACGGGCCTGCCGAGCTCCGGCAAATCGACCCTCGCAAATGTGCTGATGGTGAAGCTGCTCGAGGCCGGCGGCCGACAGGTGACGCTGCTCGACGGCGACATCGTCCGCAAGCACCTGTCGTCGGAGCTTGGGTTCTCGAAGGAGCACCGCGACATCAACATCCGGCGAATCGGCTTTGTGGCGTCGGAGATCACCAAGAACGGCGGGATAGCGATCTGCGCACCCATCGCGCCCTATGATTACGTCCGCAAGGAAGTAAGAAAGATGATATCCGCTTGCGGCGGCTTTGTGCTGGTCCACGTGATGACGCCGCTGGACGTCTGCGAGCAGCGCGACCGCAAGGGCCTCTACGCCAAGGCGCGGTTGGGCATTGTGAAGGAATTCACGGGGATATCCGACCCCTACGAAGAGCCCGGCGACGCCGAGATCCGCATCAATACGACGGCCGTGCCGCCGGAGAAATGCGTGCGACGGATACTCGCCTACCTGGAAGAGAACGACTACGTGGACCTGTCCGGTTCCGTTGAAACCGTGTCCGGATAACCGGCCGAGAAAGGCGAAGCTCTCCCGCCAGGACTGTCCCTTCTCCGGCGGCTTCCCCTCGCCCAGGAGGCACTCGGGATGGATGCCGCGGCAATCGAGTGATTGATGCCGCCGAGGGTAATGCGCAGATCGTCCGGCTTGCAGCGGAGGATTCTGGCCAATGTACCGGCGACAATCACTCCGTGACAGAGACCGACCACGCCGGGAATCACGCGACCGCATCTTGAAATGCATGGCCCGGCTACATACAATGTATCAGAACTGATTCTCCTGCAAGGATAGGCGACGACGATGCCCGGATTGCCACAGGATGCACCCAATGAACAGCAAACAACGATGTCTGGCCGCCATTCGCGGCGAGAAGCCCGACCGCACGCCCGTGTTTCCGCTGCTGATGTTCATGGCCGTCGACCGCGCCGGCACAACGTATCGCGAGTTCGCGTCCGACGCCCAGGTGCTCGCCGAAGCGCAGTTGATGATATACGATCGCTATCACGTCGACGCCATCACCGCCTGCTCGGACGCGTTCCGACTGCCGGCCGACCTTGGCGGGCGGATCGTCTTTCCCGAGTCGAAGCCGCCTTACATTGAAGCGCCCCTGATAACGCGCCCCGAGGAGATCGACCGTCTGCCACGGCCCGACCCGCGCCAGGCGGGATCGCGCATGGCCGACCGCCTCCGGGCCTGCGAGATCATGGCCAAAGCCGCCGGCGACGAGTGCCTCGTTCTGGGGTGGGTCGACATGCCCTTCGCCGAAGCGTGCTCCGCCTGCGGCGTCACCGAGTTTATGATGCTGTTGGTGGACGACCCCGCAACCGCACACAAGCTGCTGAATCGCCTCACCGACAGCGTTATCGACTTTTCGCTCGCGCAGCTCGAGGCGGGTGCCGAGATGATCGGCGCAGGCGATGCCGCGGCAAGCCTGATCTCGCCGCCGATGTACCGCGAGTTTGCACTGCCTTACGAGCAGCGAGTATGCGAGGCAATCCACAACGCCGGCGGAATGATCAAGCTGCACATCTGCGGAAACACCACGTCCCTGCTTCCCGATATCGCGACCCTCGACGCCGACCTGTTCAACGTCGATCATCTCGTCGATTTCCGGTTCGCCTGCAACACATTCAACTCGGTCGGAAAATGCTTCAAGGGCAACGTCGATCCGGTTGTGGACATAATGATGGCCGATGCCGGCACGTGCCGGCGGCGTGCCTTCAACTGCATGCACCTTGCCGAAGGGGCGCGCTACATGCTCAGCGCCGGCTGCGAGATCCCCGCCGAAACGCCCGACGACGTCTTCCGCGCGTTCTGCGAAGCCCCCGCCTCATACGCGTCGAAAAAGGAAAGCAAATGAAACGTGCGGCGCGAAACCAAACAAGAACACTTCGCCTACGAGAAGTACGGCCGCTATCCGCTCGATTGGCTGGCGGAGGAAGGGTGAGAGGACGACGAATCAGCATGCGGGAGCCGCTGGATTTCGACCAGGAATGGCATCGATTCGCCGTCTTTTTCAGAAATCCAAATTCTTTTTTCTTAACTAAAGCATTGCACTGCAATGACTTAAATCGTGCAGGCTCGAAATAAGTGAAAAAACCACTTGACAAATGCGATTTCATGTGGTATAATTAAGTCAACTCCACTGGCTCCACATCAACTGGTACAGATTCTTTCAGCGCCAGCCGAAACGCTTTTCAGTGCATCGTGTCAGGTGGCTTGAGAGAGAAGACAGAGCAGAAGGATCACTCGCGGGTGATCGTATCTCTGCTGGCTAGCTCATAGAATAGACGCGAACGAAGGCTGAGCGAGGCGTACGCTACCGCCGTAGGCAACGTGAGAATGCTTAACGAAGGTACTCTGTGGGATCAGCTCGTCGTCAGTAGAAGATCGTTAGATTAGGTTTAGGTTATTGTCTTGTGGATCCTTTTGTAAGGAGGCAATGTTATGGTGCGAGGTACTTTAAAGCGTTCAATGGCCGTATGTATTCTGGCTTGCGTTGCCAGCGCGTGCTTCGCGGGTGGTACCATCTCGGGAACCGTTGAAGACTCAGGCGAAACTGCAATTTCGGGCGTCAAAGTAATTGTTTTTGACGATAGCTGGCTTGGGAGATTCAAACTAGACCAGGTAGCGGATGTTACTGAAACAGATGCAAACGGAGATTACAGCAACACCGGCTTGGATCCTGACACATACACGGTGCTCTTCGGAAAGGATGGCTATGCGCTTCATTACGAGCACACCAAGGTGGTCACGGACGAAAATACCACGGATGTTGACGCAACCCTGATCACGGGCGGATCGATATCGGGAAACGTTCAGGTCGATAGCACTGACACGCAAGGAGTAGGGGTACACTCTATGAAGAACGGCTGGGTGTACGGCATGGCAGCAACTGATGCCAATGGCGACTACTCAATCGCCAAAGTCGAGGCTGGTACCTATACTTTGCTCATGGTATATGTTGAGCCCAACACTCGAGCCCGCGTCTACGACATCATAGGCTCTGTCACCGTAACAAACGGACAAGACACAAGCGACAAAGATTTCTCCGTTTGCTCCGACGAGGAGATACCGGCCGACCCCGGCCCCCCTTGCCGCGGGACATTGTACGTTGCTGCACAAGATGGTGATGAGGACTACGCGGCAAACTTGGCATGCGCGCTTGTCGGTCCAGATGGACACGCTTTGATGTGCCCAGATGCTCTCAACGACGGAAACCCGGACAGTGGGCCTGATCTCAAAGGAGCAATCGCGATATTTCACAGCGTTCCCTCCGGGTCGGGCTTCGAGATCAAGATCCTCAGCTCGAGCTTGGGAACAGGAAACAACACAGTTACTTTGACAAGTTCGGCGTCTACTGAAACTGTAACAGTCGAATAATGAATCATTGAGAAAGCTATAACTCAGTCTTGCGATGATCCTTGAGAGAGGAGAAATGACCATGTTGAGCCAAAGTTCAAAGTCCGTGATGGCAGCGTTCCTTATATTGCTCGTGGCATCTTCGGGAGCAATAAGTGGACCGAAATACAGCAAAGATAGCAAGGAAACTTCGACGACTATAGGGATAGCGGGGGAAAAATCAGATTGCACCTTAACCATTTCGGCCCCAAGTTGGCGCTGGATATACTGCACCGGGGACACCGAAGATGAACCTTCTGCGAACGATTCACCCATGAAGCTGCTGCGAGGAGTACAGTTTGAGGTCAAAATACAGTGGGCTAAGAACTATTCGGGCCCGACTCACAATCCTGTCTCCTACAGCGGAATGGAAATGATCATCACTTGGGACTACTCTACGGAAGTTCACTATAAGAGAAACGGGGATGACTACATTTCATTCATTTGGCGAAATTGCACGTGGTGGGATCCGTGGTACTCTGTCGAGACCGGAAAGACTAATGGCGTGACCGCCTGCTGCGATCACAAAACGGAAGCGGAGGTCTACGACAAGACGGATGGCGGAATCGAACGAGCTCTCGCTTGGAAGGTCGACGAAGTGTGGTCGTCTGACACGAAATGGGTATGCCTGAGGTTGAATAATCCCACAGGGGAGACCAGCAGCACTTGCTTTACCGATTTCCAACAGTTCAGTTTTCCTGAACTTGAGGTGAGAGCGGAGTACGTACATACATATGATGGAGCATGGTGGACAGATACGAGCGACGGCGTCGCAGTAAACATCGGTGCAGACATATGGCCCCCCTTCGTTGGGGCGAACGTTTCGTACTCATTTACGCTAAAAAACGACAACGCCTGGATACTGCAGGAACCCAGCACCGGCAATTTCGGAGGCGATTTGTTTCCTCCTCTTGACTCGACCCACAAGTATTGTAGTTGGGTGGCAAGGGACAAGCCTCTCTGGTGCAGTTGTTGCGGAGGCGACTTGTACTGCGACCCCGTTTTTGTGCAGTTCGACAGACGAGACTCAGCCTTCCTTCCGGACACGCCGGCACGATCCTACAGCCCTGACGGCTGGTTGTGCAACAAGTAAGGAAGTTTTTGCCGTCCGTTGTCCGTGACTGGGTCTTGCGTGCGGTCACGCCTCTACGTAAAAGGTGTGGCTAGTGTTATGTCCCAGAAATAACCTTCATAAAGTCGCGGCAATTCCTGAAATATGGAACAGGCCGTGGCGATCCACACAAAGGGGCGGCAGGGGGATGTTTTGAAGAATGCCATCTTGTTACTGCTTGTCTTCTGCCTGTGGCCGAGACTCAATCTGGCTGAGGCGCCCCGCGTGGAGATTATTCCGGATTCCTGGAGCTTCGGAGATATGTATTGGGGCGCGACGAAAACCCATCGTTTCCTTGTACACAACGCGGGCGACGCTCTGCTTAAGGTCATATCCGTTGAAACAGGATGCCAACCATGTACCGCCTCGATCCTGACTGATGACAGTGTTGATCCGGGAGGCTATACTGAGTTGCTCGTGACCTATCGTGGCAAGCCTGAGGCCGGCGAATCCTCGTCAAGTGTCTCAATCCGCACCGACGACCCCGTCAATCCAATGAGCGAGATTCTCCTCACGGCAAACATGCTCTCGTCGGGAAGGCGGTTCAAGAACACGATGGCGCTCTCGATGGCATCGGAGTACGCATTCGAGCCCCAATTCCGCCCGCCGCCCGCCGGATCGTCGAGATACGTTGGCTTCTCCGTTACCGCCTTCAAGGCACGCCGAGTCGCATCGAGAAAACGCTCCTCACCCGTCACCAGGTAGGCCGTGTAGACCGCATTGAACAGATAGCCCCAGCAGTGCGCGTGCCGTGCATCGATTATTGAGCGATCGGCGAGTGCGATCTTGTAATAC
>JABMSA010000073.1 GCA_013202185.1 Planctomycetota bacterium | reverse complement strand
GCGCCCAAGGGTTCGGTAACTTCCCCCAGAAGGCGAAAGAGCACCTGGCGAAGGCCGCTGCAGCCTACGGGGAATCGGGCGCTGAAATGGCCGCCTTGGCCCGCCAGTTCGAAGCGTTCGGCACGCTTGATGACTATCCGGCTCGAGTGCAAACGATGGGCAGAGCGCTTTCTTCAGTCGAATCCCGCAGGAAGGCCATCGATATCCTGCGCAGCATTCGCTCCGCCGAAACAAACGCCATCGCCGAGATCGAGAAGGCCCTGGCGGCGATGGATGCCCTGGCATTTCTCGATGCACACAAGGGTCTTTTCCAGGGATGGAATGACGAGCGCCGCCAGGCCATCGCAGAGAAGCTCCTGGCCATGGCCGAGCAGTTCAAAGGAACGGACATCGGCGCCAGGGCTTTGATGATGGCGGCCGAAGCACATGCCGGCGCCTGTGAGCATACCAGGCCCGTTGGCCGCGATGGGTGGGATCGGACCATCGCACTGTACCAGCGAGTGGCGGACGAGTACCCCGGGACGCAGCAGGCCCACGAGGCGCAATGGCAAATCGCCGGCTGCCACGGCTGCTGGGCCCGCAGCGATTGCTGCGAATTCAACCGGGGCAAGGAAGACTGGCCCACAGCGATCAAACTGTATCAGCAACTCTACGAAACCGACGAGCATCCCGGGTGCAAATGCGATGCTCTTCGCCGCATCGCCGAGATACAATGCAACTTCACGGGCGAGTGGCAGGAAGGCCTGGCGACGTACAGCAGGATGCTGAGGGAATTCCCGGAGGATCCGCCGGGCCCCCACCGTTCGTGGACAAATCGCACCTGCGGGCCGCTGAACGGAACGTTCCTGATCGAGCACGACCTGGTCGATTTCAGCTTCCCGAGCCTGATGGGGAGAGCCGACACACCTGAAGAGGCGGCTCGCATTCGCGAGGAGTTCGTCCGGCTGGGTCCTGACAACGACGGCATTCGGTTTCACACGCTGCACTATCTCGAAGGTGCGCTGCGCCGCTTGGGGAACGACAAGCAAGCCGACGAGATCAAGAAACAGGTGGGCCTGTGCGAAACGTGGGCGGTCGTTGGTCCGTTCAACGGGACAAATGGCGCCGCCGAGCAGACCGTCGAGGAAATCCCCGATGCGTTCAACCGATCGCGACATCTCTCCGAAGCCATACGAACGCAGATGCAAACGTCGTATGCGCCGGAGAAGGACAAACCCGCGGGAGGAGCTGACGTGTCGGCGGAGTATGATGTCACAGCGGCGGACGGCCGTCGTGGCAAGGGAATGTGGATCGGGGCTTCGGGAACAATGCTGCTGAACACGTGGGAAATCCCCGGAGCTTTCTACGCATTTGCCGAAGTGAACAGTCCTGCTCAACAAGCCGGGCAGCTTCGCGTGGCCATCAGCGGCTTCGCCAGAGCGTGGCTCAATGGGCGGCATGTGCTCGACACCAACATAGTCGACTACCCGGTGCTCGATCAGAACATCGCGCCGGTGCAGCTCAAGGCCGGTCGGAACCACCTGCTCATGAAGTTCGTGCCGTGGGACAGGGCCTATGGCAGCTTTGTCCGCATCACCGACGAACAGGGCGTTGCGCTGCCAGATGTCACATATTCCACACCTGACGTTCCGGCAGAAAACGTGCGGAAGTCTGACTTCCTCCGGCAATGAGCGCACCCCCCGTCTTCCCTGCACCCGAAAAAAACGCTTGACATCTCCCGGCAGATTTGTGACCATTATAGATCGGCTATAGGCCCGGGCCGGACGGTGAATGAAATCGGGCGGTCGGTCTTGCACGCTGCTCAGCGCGAAAGGAGCACAAAATGTCCAGGCACGTTCTGTTGCTGGTATTGATGTTGGTCGCAATCCTCTTCGTCGGCTCGGCGCCCGCAGAGATCGATGCCGTGGGCGCGCGGGAAGAACTGGAGCGCATCGAAAACATGCGGCTGCTGCATCGCTACACCGTTCAAGATCTTCACGACGCCAAGGCACTCGCGATGTACCTCCAGGGATGGAAAGGCCCCAACCGCACGGGCGAGGTCGAAACGCTCTTCCAGGAGGCGGAAGACCTCTACGGCGTGCTGCGCGGCGTCGACAAGGGCGCCCAGGCGCTCCTCGCGCAGCTCCGAGCCGGAGACCCGGCCCCGTCGGCACAGCAGTTCGATCTCGTCCAGCGCGCGCGGCGTCTCGCCGCCCGGCAGGTCAACCGCTTCTATGCAAACGCCGACGCGCTGAACAAGGAACTCGCCGAACAGATCAACCAGGCAGCCGCCGGCCAGATCAAGTGGCAGGTGACGTCGCGCCCCGAGCCGTGGGCCGACCCGGCCCGCGAAGCCGGCCGGCAGGCCGCCCTGCCGCGCGGCGTCGCGCTCCACGAGGAGTGGTTTTTCGACCAGCCGGAAGATGAGACCAACTACTTCCTCGGCAAATGCGTGAAGACCGGCATCACCTACGCCAACGTGCGGTGGTCGCCCGCCTGCAACTGGGGCGACATCGAACGCGAGCCGGGCAACTACGACTTCGCCGCGCTCGACGCGCTGATCGCGCGGTTCGCCAAATACAACATGCGCGTTTGCCCCATGCTGCGATCCCTCACCGGGACCCCGCCGCCCTGGCACGCGGCGAAGTTCGGGAAGGAATGCATGCTCGACACGGCACCGGCAGACCAACGCCGCACGAAGGACGCCGAAGGCCGAGGCATCAACCTGTTTCACCCGCCCACCGGCGAGGCGTTCCTCAAGTTCCTCACGGCCTATTCCGCACACCTCAAACAGAAGTGGCCCGACCAGATCGACGCCGTCTTCATGGAAGGCGACCAGCGCGAGATCGAAGCGCCCGTGCACCAATCGCAGGCAATGGACGCCCGCTGGCGCAAATGGAGCAAGACCGACACCCCCTGGCGGACGCCCGAGACCATCCTGGCGAGCGAACAGCCCGACGAAGCGGCCGCCGCCCGCGCGGAGATGTGCCGCGAGGCCTGGCTGCTCGAACACATCCGCCGCGTCAGGAATGCACTGAAAGAAGGCTGGCCGGGGCTGCGCGTTCAAAACACCACGGCAAGCGACGACTTCCACAGGCTGTTTGCGGCGCAGACCGGCAAGTCGCGCGACGCATATTCCCTCGCGCAACTGACCGACAACCCCTGCGTGGGCACCTCGAGCGCTGCCTCCTTCCGGCTCTTCAACAGCTTCGCCAATGGCCGGTGGCTCTGGGGATACGCCCTGCACAGCGGCAGCGGCGCAACGGCGGGCGCCGACTGCGCCCAGGCACCGTTCCAGGACGTCGCCCGCATCACGATAAGCAGCTTCGGCAGGCTCACCCGCACCAACTACCCGATGGGGTGGTATCGGCTGCGCGACGGCCAACTCGGCGATTTCGGCATCGGGTCGTACTTCCTGGTCCCTCGCCGCTGCCAGGAAATCGCTCCCATCGCGCTCAACACCAGACGGCCGCAGGCCGACGTCGCCATCCTGTGGAGCCAGGCAACCCGCCGCCGCGACCGGAGCAGCGCCAACTTCAAAAGCGAGATCGCCTGGGGCCACATGCTCAACCGCGTGTTCGTGAATTTCGACTACGTGGCCGCGGGCGACGGCCCCGCCGGCGACGCCCTCGCCGAGCGCCTCGCCAGGTACAGGGTGCTCGTCCTGCCCAATACGCAATCGATGACCGACCACACGAACACGTGCATACGCAACTGGGTCGAGCAGGGGGGCACTGTCCTCGGCTTCGGCGCGCCCGGGTTGTTCGACGAATACGGCACCCGCCGCACGAGCCTGCCCCTGGCGGACGTGTTCGGTGCCGACGTCGCCCGGCTGCGCGTGCCGGCACCCGTCACGCCCGACGACCTCCAGACAACACACCCCGAGGGCTGCTTCCTCCGGCCGCCGCCACATCCGTACAAGTTCGAGGCGAGCATCTACGCCGCACTCAAGCTCGCCGGCGGCAAGCCGCGCGCGTGGTTTGCCGGCACGGCGAAGGAAGTCGCCATCGTCGAGAACACGTTCGGCCGGGGCAAGGCGATGCTGTGCGGCTTCCCCGTAGGCTTCGAATACTGGGAGTCGGCCAGATACGAACTCGGCTACGGCCTCACGCACTTCCGCCAGGCAAACTACAACCATGAGCAGAAACGCTACGAAGCATGGGCTACCGCCGAACTCGCCAAACACGGCATCACCCGCGAAGTGACCCTCCCCGAGGGCAGCATCCTTCGCGGACAGCGCGGCGACGATCCCGACTGGGGCCACATCTACCGCAACAACCCCATCTACCACGGGTTCATGCTTGAGCGCGACCGCCCCGTCAGAACCGTCTACGCGTTCTCCCGCAAACGGGACGGTATCGATAACACCTACATCGGCCTGTGCCACACCGAAGGCAACTACTCAACCGGCCGCGGCTACTTCCGCCACACGCTCACCGGCGCCCGCGTAACGGTGTCCGTTGCCGTCGAGGGCGACTCGCCCGTGGCGTTTGACGCGCGCCTCGGCGTCCCCGTGCCGTGGTCGGGCCGCCAAGGGGAACGCAGCTTCACCGCCTGGGTGCCACTCGCCCAGCCGGCGGCGTTCGCCCTTGCGCCGGCCGGCAACGTGCGCCTATTCGGCCCCGGAAAACCCACGGGAATCGGGTCAGAACAACTCGCCCGAATCACCGCCGACTACGCGGCCGGCACCGACCTCGGGCAGATCGAAATCCTCGATCGGGACAGGATTGCGGCGTTCGTGGACGAACACAAGGGCGGCAAACTGGTGATCGCCTGCGGCGACACCCGCTTCCGGCGCGCCGCCCAAGCCCTTGCCGAGTGGCTGAAAGACACCCGCCAGATAGACTCGCGCATCACCACCGAGGGCCCGCGCGTCTCATGCACGAAACCCTACATGGACGGCTGGGGCTGGCCCGGTCTCGGCGGCGACCCCGTCAAGGCCGCCGTCCTCATCGGCAACTGCCAGGACAATCCCCTGATGTGGCGGTTCGTGCTCACCTCAGGCTCGTCGCAATGGCTGCCGTTCGAGATCAACCAGAACTTCCCCGGCATCGACCGGGCAATTGTCATGTTGTCGTCGCCGGTGCTGACCAGTAGCGACGGGGTGCCGCACACAACGAAGCCCCAACAACAGCTCGTGATCGGCGCGAGCTTTCCGTCTGAGGCGCTTCGGGCCGTGAAGGCGTTGCAGGAGGAAGTGCAGTAGCGCCGACATGACGAACGAGGTTCAGGCGCACCTCAAGAAACTTGTGCGCGAACTTTCTTTTTCTGCGGCGAGCGGAGTCGCTGGCAAGACGGGTGCGCACACGATGCGCAAGACTTTCGCCGACCGTGTTTACAAGGCCCTCGAGGGGATCTCGTCAAGACGGCCGCCGCCCTCGGGCACCGCAACGTCAACAGCACGGTTTCTTACCTCAGCTTCCAGGAAGAAGGAATTGACGACGTGATTCTGAGGATATAAATGCATTGGGCGGGTTCAATGGCCTCCAGAGCGGACTTCATTTTCGGCACATTCTGCCAGAATCCTAGTTTTCTCCTGTTTTTTTCCTGGAAAATCGCTTGACATTCATGAATCTTGTGGTATTATATAACCATAAGGTATTACCTTAGGTAATATCTTGAGGCTTTGCCCTCAGTTCTGGAACGACCTAGAACAGGGCCGCTATGGCCTTGTGAGACTGCCGGATGTTGTAACCATCCGGCAGTTTTTTTGTGCTCAGGAAACGCAAAAAAAAAGATTGCAGTATCACATAAGTAGCACCGCGGTACGGCAACAACATAGAAAAGAACTGCTATGGGCTTACAGAACTGCCGGATGGTTACAACATCCGGCAGTTTTCTTGTGCTCAGGAAGCGCGGAAAAAAAAGGATTACTGTTGATATTTGGGCCTACTGCGTGTAAAATCAGGTAACTGAAAGGAGGCCTCCGCGTCGGTTACAACGACCGGAAGCCGTAAGACCATAGCCCTCTGTTCTAGGATGTTGAGTATGAAGAAGTCCGTGCGGTCTATAGATCGCGCCCCGCCCCCGTTTGAACCTTACCAGCCTAACCAAGACGGCAATCGGCCGGACGTTACGATCAAATACCCCAAGCCTTGGTATTACTACGCCACTTGGGCTATCTGTGCGCTGGCGTGTATTGTGGTGAGTATTGTGACGGCAAAGACGGATATCCCTGTTTGGCAGAAGCTCGTGGAGCTGTTCGGGTGGCTCGGAAGACTTTCGGGCTGAGAACACGGCGGCATTTGGGTGTGAAAGCCCCTGGGCCAGTGCACCCTTGCCGTGTACCGGCTGACCT
>JABMSA010000819.1 GCA_013202185.1 Planctomycetota bacterium | reverse complement strand
CCTCAGGAGACGGGCCACCGGCCCGTCTCTACAATGCCATCGCCGAACGCCCTGCAGTATCGAGACATGAGAATATGTTACCGTGCTTACGAACCAGAGCACTAAAGATCAAGGATGAAGAAGGAAGACGGATGTTTTCCTCAGCCGGCGTCCGCTTGGCGATGCAGCTCACCCTTAATGTTATCGGAGGTCGGCGATGAAGCACTTTTTTCTCCTTATCACAGCAGCGTGCGTAGCCGGCGCCTCGGTATCCGAAGCCAGAGAAGCCAGAGACGTGGACATAGACATCATTTATCCGGTACCGGTGATGCCGCTGGAGGGCTGGGTTCCGGCCACGATAACGCTCACCAAGAGGACGGCATCTGATCGGGACTTCGAGATAACCTCCGCCAGGGACGACATTCAGTACTCGACACAATCGTCCGTGACCGGCACGCTCAAGGACAACCGCCCGCACAGGTATACGTCTTATCTTCATTTTCGCGACGAGTACCAGTTTCAGGGCTATAATCGCCTGAGCGTGTTGATCCAAGGCCAATCACGCCCCCAGGGGAACTTCAACACAGACAAGCTGCGCATTGGACGGTCGGTGCTCGGCCTCGTATCGGCGCCGGGCATTGTTCAGGGGCGCGTCAAGGAGCTGGGCGCAGTTTTAGCCCCCACAAACCCCCAGAGCCGCAGCGGCAGCCTTCCCACGGATGTTGTTTTCTTCGAGCACACCAACGAGAAGTTGCTCCCCGGCTCCTGGATGGGCTACGATCTTCTCCAGGCGATGGTTATCGAGGATTTCCCCTACAGCAAACTCAGCCCCGCCCAGGAAACCGCAATCGTGCAGTGGGTGGAAAACGGCGGAACGCTCCTCGTGTCGCCCGGCAAAACCGGCAACGTGCTCAAGAGCAACCTCCTCAAGAGGCTGGCGCGGTTCGAAGAAGCAGGCGCCGTCCCCCTCGATCAGCCCCCGATCAAAGACTTGCCCAAGAGCGGAAGCAAAGTAATTAGATGGGACGTGAACGTGCCGGGGGCCGACGACACGCAGTTGGCCCGGACCGTCGCGTGCGGTTCCGGCAAGGTGGTTATTCTCAAATACGACATCCTTCGCGCACCGTTTTCGGAATGGTCGGGCCTCGAGGGCACGCTCGCGAAAACGATCCGGATACCGGCAAAGCACCCGCAGCATCCGAAATTTGAGCTGCACTGGCCCGACCGCGCAAAGCAGTTGCCCGGCGCCGCCACGGTAGCGGCAATCCTCGGGGCCTACCTGCTGGCGTTGGGCCCGGCAAACTACCTCATCCTCCGCCGCAAGAAAAAGCTGGTGCTCATGCCGTTCACCATCGCAGGGATAGCCGTGAGCTTCACGATCCTGATAATCATCTACGGTTATGTTTCCAGGGGCATGTCGACCGAGCTGAGGCAGTTTACGCTCATCCGCACCCGCCCCGACCGCACCACGGCCTTTGCAACCACGCAAAAGGGCATCTACGCCAGCTCAAACAAACCGTTCGTCATGAGCTTCGACGACTCGACCGCGCTGCGCAAGGTAACCGACAGGCGCGGTTGGGGCAGCGATGAATCTCCGCTGAAGGTAGCCGACAGCGGTGACGGGACCCTCGACGCGAAGTTCACCTCGCTGATGTGGGAGGTCTTCACCCTCGAGGCCCGCGCACCCGTGCCCGAGTTCGGCAGCCTTCGCCTTGTATCCACGCGCGACGGCCCGCAGGCCGTCAACGCCACGACCATCGACCTGCAAGATTGCTGGCTCAAGAAATCGGGCAAGTGGCACAAGATAGGAAAGCTCCCCACAGGCGCGAGGAAATCCCCAGGCGCGGTCGGCAGGCCGCCGGCCGACGTCCTCAAGATACTGAGGGACTCGCCATGGGGCAAAAACGTGCTCGTCGTGGGCAAGCCCGTCGAGGGGGCACAGCCCGCCATACCCTGGGAGATGAAGAGCGGCCACGCCACGATCGTTCTCAACAGCACCTATGTTGTAGGAGAAGCACAATGATCCGCGTAGAGCAAGTTACCAAGCGTTACAACCGGACCACGGCCGTCGACCGCATCAGCTTTCACGTCGAGAAGGGAGAGGTATTCGGCTTCATCGGCCCCAACGGCGCCGGCAAAACCACAACCATCAAGATGATCGCCACACTCCTCGAGCCCACAATGGGCGCCATTCACGTCGACGGGCTCTCGGTGACCTCATACCCCGAGCAGGTACGAAAGCTCATCGGCTACATGGCCGACGACTTCGGCGTGTACGACGGCATCCAGGTAGACGAGTACATCGAGTTCTTCGCGGCCGCCTATCGCATTCCGTCGAAAAAGCGCAAGGCCATCTGCCGCGACGTCATGGAGCTTACCGATCTCACCGGCCTGCGCACCAAGATGGTATCGGACCTGTCGAAAGGCATGAAGCAGCGGCTGTGCCTGGCGCGGGCGCTCGTGCACGACCCGAAGGTGCTGATCCTCGACGAGCCGGCGGCCGGACTCGATCCGCGTGCAAGGATCGAATTTCGAGAGCTTGTCAAAGAGCTGCACGCCATGGGCAAAACCATCTTCATCTCATCGCACATCCTCACCGAGCTTTCCGACATCTGCACCACCGTCGGAATAATCGAGTCCGGCAGGCTGCTCGTATCCGGCAAGGTAACCGACATCATGAAAAAGCTCACCCGCGGCACCGAGCTTGTGATAACCATCGACGGCCCACCCGACAACGCCATGATGATCCTCCAGCAGCAGGAGAACGTATCGGAGGTAAAGCAGGAAGACGGCGTGCTGCGGGTGCTCTACGAAGGCGACGGCGCGCAAGCGTCGAAACTGATGAAAGAACTCATCAACCACGACATCGCCGTGCTAGGCTTCCACGAGGAGAAAAAGGACCTCGAGCACCTCTTCATGCAGATAACCCGCGGCGACGTAGCGTGAAAGAGGGCAACACCCGCCCCCCTGCCGCCTCGTGCGGCAGGAGGCAAAGTTCGGCAGTGAGATTCGGCAGTGAGCAAGGAGATATGATGTCGTTCAGGCTCTTGGCCATCAAGGAATTCCTTTTCAATCCGATCCTCGAGAAGGATCTGCGCAGCACGGCGCGCTCGCCGCGGTTCTTCATTTTCATCCTGGCGTTCCTTCTCATCGCCGGGATCGTGCTGCTTTTTCTTGCCGATGACCAGAGCGCACCCGAGCCTGGCACGGGCCTCGAGCTTTTCACGGGAATGTTCGTGATGCAGGCCATCTGCGTGGCCGTGGCGATCCCCGCGTACGCCTGCACAACGGTCGCTGCCGAGCGGCAGCACCGCACGTTCGACCTTCTGCGGATCACGTCGTTGCAGCCGTGGCATATCGTGTGGGGCAAGTTTATTGCGATCATGTCGTACATCGCTGTTTTCATATTCTCGTTCCTGCCGCTGGTGTCGATCTGCTTCCTTTACGGCGGCGTCGATCCCCTGTTGCTGGCGCTGGCCTACGTGTACCTCCTGATGTCGACGGCTACCTGCGCCGCGTTTTGCCTGATGCTATCGGCTGCATCGTCCAACACCATAAAATCGGTTATCGTCGGCTATATATTCATGATCGTCGCCGCAATCATATGGTACATGATAGGCTACGAGCTGCTGGAAGAGATCACACGTCGCGGCCTCATGACCATGCCGAAGGAACTTGTTGCGTCGCTGATCACGCTTTTCCTGTCCCTGGCTTTCTTCTGGACGCTGTTTTATCTCGCGTCGACTTCGCTGCTGAAGCCGCCGTCGTGGAACAGGTCGACCTCTCTGAGAATATGGTTCGCGGCGTTCGTGCTGGTTTCGCTGGGAATGTTCCTGGGGATCTTCCACTCTCTGTTCGGGCCTCTCGAAGCCGAAGCAGTGCAATTTTACCTGATTCTGACTTTGGGTATTCCCAGCCTGTTTGCGGCGGTTGGTTTTTGCGGCGAGCCGCACGCGCTGTCGCCGCGCCTCAAGGCAAAGATGGCGAAGATTCCGGCCGTCTTCAGGTGGTTTTTCGCGCCTGGCGGCTGGTCAGCCGCTCTGTTCGTGCGGGCGGCCTACTTCCTCGCCGGAGGGGCCGCGGTTGTGTTCTTTTGGTCGGTCGGCAAGGCGCGCGACCTCGACGAGGTATTCGTCCTTTTCCTGGCCATTTTCGTCTACATCAACTTCTGCTGCTCGCTGGCCTCAGCGGTGCGGCGGCTGTGGGACACTCCAAGGTCGCGGGTGATCACGATATCAATCCTCCTTGCCCTGGCCCTGCTTCCTCTGCTCGCGTTCCTCGAGTCGAGTTCTTTTCGCACGGCGCCGTCCATCGTGTGGATAAGCCCGCCGATGGCGGTCGGCGGGCTGGTGGAGAGCGGCCTCGGGGGAGACGCCGGCCCCCCTGTTTTCTTCAGCTTCTACATCATCGGAGCGGTCATCGCCTTCCTCACCGCAACGATAAGCAGATCGAGACGCAGGGCCCGCGCAATTGCACTGCCGGCGCAAGGGCACGACGAAGCGGGCGCACCGGCGTAGGACCCGCGCTGCACGGCGCGTTGCGCCACGGAGAGGTCTCGCAATGAACCCCATCATCAAGAAGGATTTGCAGAAAACGGCGCGCCAACTGAGGTTCTTCCTGTTCATAGCAGCATTCCTCTGCGTTGCCAGTGCGCCTCTGATCGTGGTCGTAGCGACGATGGGCTCCGATTCTTCTGCGGGCAAGGTGCTTTTCGCCATAACATCCGTCATCCAGGGGCTGTGTATCTGGATTGCGATCCCGGCGTACGCGGGCAGCGCAATTGCTTCCGAGCGGCAGCGGCGCACGTTTGATCTTCTCCGGATAACGATGTTGCAGCCCTGGCACATCGTCTGGGGCAAGTTTGTCGCGATAATGTGTTACATCGCGGTATTCCTGACGGCGTTCCTGCCTCTGATAATGGTTTCTTTTCTTTTCGGCGGGATCGGCCCAGGTGCGATAGCCGCCAATTACCTCTTCCTTCTGGCGGGCGCCGCTACTGCAACGATGTTTTGCCTTATGCTGTCAGCCGCGTCGTCGAAGCCCGTGACCACCATTATCGTGGGCTATGCGGTTATGCTGCTCACGTTGATCAGCGTGGGGCCAATGGGGGCCTTGGTGTCGTTTGCAATTGGAATGAGGATGGGCATGATACCCATGCAAGGGCCGGGCTTTCCGTCTCTTGGCATCGGGATATTGGCTACCGGG
>JABMSA010000818.1 GCA_013202185.1 Planctomycetota bacterium | reverse complement strand
GTCATGTCCGTCAGGAAATCATCCACTTCGAGGCCAGAATACTCCAGAACGTCCTTGGGCGCCGGGAGCCATTGACCAAGCGATCTGGGCGACAGGAGCCATCGCCCAAGCAATCTGGCAATAAGCTCCTCGAACTCCACAAGTTTGGAGTCATTGCCGGATAGCAATTCCTGGGCTATCGCATAGAGCTGAAGATTGTTGACGGCATTCCGCGCAGTGGTGAACAGCCAGTTCTTGAGTTGCGTTGCATTATGCCATCTGGCTCCGCCGTTCTTTAACGCCCGCACCTTTTCGAGTACCTTGTTTTTCACGGCCACCAAGAAGGCATCGGATTCAATGCCGGCATTCTCCAGAACAGCGCGGTGGTCCAGCGCCCATTGCGCAAACAATCTGGCAAGAAGCTTCTGAAATTCTGCAATTCGGGATTCATCGCCGCTGATCATTTCTTGGGCTATTTCGTAAAGCTTCCTGACCACGTCGTCGTTGCCGTCCGCGCGTCGACTGTGTTGCATAGTCCTGTCTCCGATGCTCTGGCCGCTCGGCCTGTTTTTTCCAGTCGGTCACTCCTCTATTCTATCACCTTTGCCGGCTAATCTGAATCTCATTCCAAAAGTTATCAAGCTCCGATGCCTGCCATGCCGTCCTCTCTATTCCTATATAGCCCAAATCGTGGCAAAACCCATTACCTGTGGCTGCCACGCCGAACTATCCTCTCTGCCCTTATATAACTCACGCCGTAACAAAATGCGCTTCGTTTGCGCTCCCAAAGGGCAAATGCCACGTGATTCTGCATCCTCCTAAGTCGTTGCAACACAAGGTGTAACAACTGATCTTACAGGCCATTTGTGGTTGGCCAAAGTTTTTTTCTGGGTTCCGCCGGGGAGCGGTCAAGTCCCAAAGGAGATGCCTTCTCCACTCAGCAGGATAAGCAGGTCATCCGATCACAACTAGCTCATGTTTGACACTTGCGTTCGTAAGTCCTTATGTACCAACGACCGGAATTTCAGTTTGTCACCTATCGGCGTTTTTCGGGCCGGTCAGGGCAACCGGCGGAGCGGTGTTGCCGATGCCCAACGCCTTGACGAGTCGGCGGGCGTCGCGGCCGCCGGAGATGGTCAGAAGCCGCTTCTTGCCGGCCATATCGAGCACGCTGACGCCGATGCTGCCCATCGCGGCGAAGGCCTCGGTGGGCGTGAAGTCGATGTGCCGGCGAGCGAGCTCGTGCTGCAGCGCTCTCTTCAGGAACAACGCGAGCGTGGCCACGAAGATGTGGGCACACACGCGACTGTCCTTCTTGTGGTAGATGGGCCGCATGGCGATGACGTCCTTGAGGTCGCGGTAGGCCCACTCGACGTCGGAGAGCTGCTTGTAGATGCCGACGCTTTCCTCGGCGGTGATCGTCGCGTCGTCGGTCTTGAGGATGTACTTGCCTTCGCGCAGCTTCTCGGCTTTCATTTTGCCTTCGTCTTGCCAGTATCGAAAGGGGCTGTCTTGTGTGATTTCCCACGAGTAGTAGCGGTTGCCGTGGTTGCGGGCGACGGCGCACCCGGCACGTGCACCGATCTTCTCGGCTGCCTTCAGGCGCCCGGCCTTGACAGCGGCCGTGATCTTGTCGAGCTGCTCGGCCACAGCCTTCATCGAGCGCTCCCGAAGCTCCTGCTCGTACTCCCGCCGCTCGGCGCTGTCGACGACGAAGTAGCGCAGGCCCGAGTCGTCCAGCCGAACTTCCTGCACGCGATTGCCGTCGTCCACGACGATCCAGGCCTTGTCGTCGAGGCGGTCGAAGACGGCGGCGGCTTCGTCAGAGCGCCGGCCACGAATGCCCAGCAGGTAGCGTACCTCCCGCCCGTCGGCGCTCAGCGATTGGAAGGTGTCGTGGCTGACCATGCCGTGAGCCACGTTCGGGTCTTTGGCCCGACTGGGGCCTGCACCAGATCTTGGAGTATTCAAGGCATGACAATACTCCGCACTCGGGCTGTTCTTGTCCGCGCAGGCTGGAGAGCCGTTCTGACCACCTTCCCTGCGCAGGTACATTCTCAAAACCCCATCTTCAGGCCTATAGTCCAAAAAGACAGCACTTTGTCCAGATTATGATAGTGACGGCGGCTGCATTCTGCAAACAAGAGAAGCGAAGTACGCCTGAGGAACCCCGGGTGGGCTATTCTTGTTTCTGCTCTTAAACCATAGCCGTAGTTCTCGTAATCGGACGGTCCTTTCTGTGTGAACTGGAAGTCCATAGGCATGATTATGTTTACGAACCGAACCGGCGAATTCCGGGCGCTTTTCTCCTTCGCATTTTCGTTATCCACTAGCCGCCACAGGGGCGTCAATGAAACACGTCCTTGGCGATGGCGTCTCTCCGGCGCCGAGTTTGTCTTGGCTTCATCGAAAACCGTGTATCGCGCAGCCAGATCAAATTCGGGATAAATGATCTCTCTCAAGTTAACGCCGGCAAAAAGGTCGTACTGATGAACGTCAACATCATCGTATTCCTGCAGGTATCTCACGACGCCCGCTTCCACGTCCATCGATCTTGGTGTGAACCTGTCCTGCCCCTTCTTCGGGAAAATGCTATACCTGACTGTTGCGGAGCCTATGGATCCTCTTCGAAAGTAATTGGTGTGTATATGACTTCGTTCGTGTTTCAGAGTCAGGCTGAGCTTGTTCGGCCCCAGGTAACCTGGAAACACACGCGACAATACTGTTTCAGCAAAGGGGGTGCAGGAGGTTTCCAAGTCGTCTGCGGCGGCACCTTTGACGATCCTCCGTTTCGACTCCTTGTATCCCGCCCTGACAGACATGTCAAACCACGGATAGCAGTCAAAAGTCTGCTCAATAGCTATCCCGCGTTGCACTTCGCGCTGGTCGAAAGAATCACCTGGAGACCACTGGTTAGGGATGGCGTCCCCGGCCTCAACCCTACGCCACCAGATGTCTATCCAGGGAAGATCGCCGGGTCGAATGCGAACCCTGTTTGTCCAATCGCTCATTCTCTTTGATCGGATCATCGACCTGAGTTCTGCGCGCGTGAGGGTTCTCCCCATGGTGTCTCCCGTCCAGAATGCGCCTGAGGTAAGGTCTCTGATCGGAATTTCTGCGGGGCCAGATTCGTATTGCGTGCTGAAAAAGGCCGTGAGCCGGCGGATGCCACGCCTCGAACTTGGGTCGGCGGCAGACCAGCTCAAAACCGGCATGCCGTCCCTCTGGTAGAGGTCCGTCAGCCCCCAGCCGATATCCTGCCTCAAGTCTTGATCCCCTGTGGTCGGGTGCTCCTGGTCTTCTTCTTTGACATCTAGCAATTCCAGAGCAACAAAGTGCTCGTTGGCGGCAGCGGGGAAAAGCGGCTGCCCCGGCCCCCTGTACTTGCGCAGATAGTCTGCATAGGCATAACGGTAGAACGGGATGTCAGGAGCCGCATCGATGGCTTTCTTGTAGTAATCCGCTGCCTTCGCGGATCCCATGTCACGCAACTTGTCAGCCGCTTCCCGATAGGCATTCGCCGCTTTGTCTCTCTCGAGTGCAGCCGCTTCGCTTTGCGTTTTCTGCTCTATCTCTCTTACCTTGTCCAAAGTGCAGCCCGCCAAGAGGAATGCAGTTGCCAATACGAGGGCAAAGGAATCTACACGCATGTGTGGCCCTCTTTCTTTTCCACGCTGAGACAATGCAGTCTCTGAAACGTCGCTCCAATTCTCTTTCGCCGCCACAGTTCCACCTAACCTTCCCCCACTCCTTATGCAAGTATACCAATTGAAGACTCAAGATTCAAGCCCCGACTTCTCCAACCGATCCTCAGTGCAGGCATGCCATGACACACCCAGCGTGGCTCGCGAATCGCACCCGGTGCGGCTGCTGCCTGATGCACGAGGCGTCGTTCAGCCACAACCGACACCGCTCCGCCTGCCGTTGCGGCGCCTTCAGACCCTACACCCCCGCGCACTTGTGGCTCATCTGCCATCTCTTCGCGCACAGAATTGCCGTTATCCTGCCTCGGCCGTGGCGGCCATACTGCGTTGGCAACTCCACGATCCGCTTGGCAAACGCCGCTTACTGATCCGGCACCTCACTCCTAACTTCAAGCCTGGATCAGTCTTACAAGGCAAGGGCACCTAATAGGGCTAAATATGTGACAAACTACTGTTACCGATTCGGTTTTATAAGATAGAAGCGACCTGAGAAGTAAGGAGGCAAGGGTGCCTTTCGATGTCCCGGAAGAAGGCATCGCGATGGTCGGCTGATGGATAACAAATCGTTGTTACCGATTCGGTTCCATAAAGGTAGGAGCGAATCGAAAAGCAAGGAGGCAAGAGTGCCTATTGATGTCCAGGAAGCCTGATAGATGACAAGGGGTGCCACCCTCGTGCACCCCTGATTGGCACAGCGATGTGCCGGGCCAGCATCCCCTCGACCTAGTGCTTTGGCGGCCCCCGGGACGAGAGAATGCTGGGGTCTGAACGGTGGGGCATTGTGCGCCCCGTCGTTCCCGGCACTAAAAAACTATTGTACCGGTACGGCGCCGCCAGATCAACGGATTTCGAGATGGCGGCACGAGCGAAGCGGCACCGATTCGTCAGGCGGGGCGAGCAGATCAAGGAGATCAGGCGGGCCCTGTCCGACGCGGCCCGCGAAGAGCTTCACAGACATGCGGCGGCTCTTGAACAAGACGTTGTCACCGCCCGGCAACTGCCCTACATCATCACCGCTCTGACGGCGCCGACGCTATTGCCATGCTGTCGGGCATGGGCCGAGCAGCTTAGCCGGGATGAAGACGTGCCGGCGCCCGCAGCCTGTGGTGCAGTAGTCAAGGCATTCCTGTCGTTGTGCCACGCCGACTTTCCCGACCTATTCATCATTCTTAGCTCAACACTCAGCCGGTACTTAAATCAGGCGCTCAAGAAGGCGTTCGAAACTGCGCGGCTCAAATGGCAGCCGCTGTGGGCTCCGCACCGCCTCCCGGCCATTGACGAGGCGCTGGGCCGACTGTCTGATTTCCTGCTCAATTCTCTGAGAACCGGTACACAGGATCTCAAACTCTTAGACCTCGAATCCCGTTTCAGGATAACGGCAAACCGTAAGCCCATTGGCTGGGCACCTGAGGACTCCTTTTCAGGTTTCGTCCAGTTCCTGCTGCTCGGCCAGAGTTCTTCTTTAAGATTCATGCCTCACGCTTTGGCTTACTCACCATTTGCGTACGTGGTCCGGGACCGCCATCTTGCGCGCATCGCCCATGTGGCGCACGGCTTCTGCGAAAGTTGCCGTACTAAGCAACCGCACGCCACAGAGAAGTGCCCAACCTGCAGCAGTACCCCGAAGCTCAAGACCGGCGAGTGGCTGCTTGCGGAGGCCTTCCTCGAGGGTTGCACCAAGATATGGTCGAGCGGCAAGGAATACTGTCTCCCGCTCGATAATCGTGTTTTTTCTGAATCGAGAAAAGCCAGACGGGACAAATGATTCTCAGATTGGACGGAAAGTTTTTCTTTTTCTTCGGGGAAAAGCCAACTTTCAACCCCTATGTAGGAAGTGACGGTCAAGAGAAATCGTGGCCTGATCAATCTGCTGAAGAAAGGAATTACGCCTTGAAAGCACGATGTAACACATCCATCGTCACGAACAGGAGCGAGATCCCCGGCGAGCGCTACTCGCAACCGGGAGAGAGAAAACTGCACCTGAAACCTTATGAGGGCGCCCTCCAGGGTTGTGCTTATGAGGCGCCCCGAGGCGGGGCCGCCCGGACACCAAGGCCGGGCGGTCCTGCCTTCTTCGCACTTCTCGTGTCGATTCTGCTCTTGCTGACGGCGTGCAGCGGATGCGCAGCGCGGACCCGCAACAGTCTTCTGCTCGCGGCGACTCAGGCTATCGAGGCTTGCAGAACAGCAGACAAAAACCTCGAGGTATCAATGCTCGACCATAACGGTCAGGAAAGACTAGCTCTCGATACAGCGTTCCTGGCGGATCTGAAGGGGCTGGCGGATCAAGACAACGGCAAGCTCAGCTACAGCGATGTCGCCCAAGCGAAAGCTCTATACGACGAGCAGTTGGCGGCCGTTCTCGGGAGCCGTGCGAACATCCAGCGCGTCTTTTTCAACAAGCGACAGGCCCTCGCCGCAGCGCTCGATCTCATCGCAAAGGCGCGGCAATTGTCCGCCGTCGAACAGGAAACTCTCAACGAAGCCCTTGCAGTTCTTCGAGACCTGCGGTCAACACTCTCTCTTGACGAGGAAGGTGCACCTTTTGCAGTGATGCCTGGCCAGTCGCAGCACAAGCAGCCCGGCACGGCCGATGCACCGAAATAAGGAGGCAATCACTATGACCGATTCGACACCTGACACGCGGCGCAAGCTCGCAGACGCACTGGACGATTTTCTGTACAAACATGGTGACGATGTCCTTGCCCAACAGCAGGAACGGTACTGGAAGTTCCCGAGGCTGTCTTCACTGCCGCAACCCCTTAACGTCGATCCCAACCTGATCGCCGACTTCACGAAATCGGACGCGTATAAAAAGGCGGTGGACGATTACCTGAACGCTCGAACAGAAGAAAATATCGTGGTCACCGTGCTGCGACTCCTGCGGGCCCTGATACCGTCGGTTTTGGGCAGTATTTGAAAGGGCATTAAATGACTGAGATACCCGCAAGCATCAGGACGTTGAAAAGACAACTGACGGATCTGCTGACGGCGGCCATGGTGACATCGGCCAAGATTGCAGTGCAAGAAAAAGCAGAAGGATCGCAAGATTCCGTTGCAGTTGCGATCGGCATCCAGACGACGAAAGAACTTCGAAAGATCAAAGAGTTTACCAGCTCGCCTGCTTATCAACACGCTTTGAAAGCATATGTCGACGGAACGATAAGCCTTTCGGATCTCGCGCGCGCACTGGAGCCGCTTCAGCCTATGATGTCGTGGCTGATGACGACCACGAAGAGCTAAGCAGGAGTTGCTCCCGGAATACCTCGTAGCAGTCCACACAGCCAGAGGACAGTATGTCGCAAGAACTTATCAATCTGATCTCGACCGGTGGCGCGGGAGTCGCCGTTACCGTGGTCACCTTTGTGTTCTTACGTTTCTTACGGGCGGAGCGCAACCAACTGATGTCCGATCGCCGCGAGGAACGCCGGCAGTTTCTCCAGCGCCTGGACGCCATCGCCGAACGGCTGGAACTGCTCGCGCAGAGCGTGAACGATTGCCGTCGATGCCCTCGCGCCGGAGCAGTGCGTGAGTCGGTCAGTGACCTGAATACCAGCAAAGAACCTGGAGAACAACAGTGATTGATTCTCGACAACGCGGCAAACGGGCACGTCGGGCACTTGAACACCTCGGTCCGGACGTAAGAGCGCGCATCGAACAGATCGCCGACGAACACGCACAAAGGCCCCCCGTGGAGCGCGGCACACTGATCGGGCAAGCGAAAGACGTAGTCGGCCGAGACGACGTCGCCAACTGGTGCCGAACAGCGGCCTCAAGCAACGTCAGCAGAATATGGCAAGCTGATGCGACTGCCGCCGCTGCGTCCGTCTACTTCCAGGTGGCGCTCGACCGCTCCTCGTTAAAGCGCGATTACGTCAACCAGATGGCTGCGATTATAGTACCGGTTCTTAAGGAGCCTGTCAGGACCACTTGGCTGCACCTGCTTCGCCACGGCGAGAATCCGGCGACGGCAAACACGGGGCAAGGCAAGTCAACAGCGCCTGGGAAAGTCGTATGGGAACACATATATACACCCCTTGCCGGGCTCATCCTATCCTCGCTTGCTTCACTGCGCCTCGTGGAGGAGCTTGCCGGTCCGGCCGGGCGCACGGTCCATCCCTTCGGCTGGGCGCCGGGGGTCGACAGCCTCAGGCAAGCTCTGCAGTTCGCACTCCTCGGGCAGCGATCATCGTACCTGCCGCCGATGGGGTTCATTCACTCGGTGTTCGCACGCTACATCGTCCGTGCTGGATACGCCAGCATTGTGCCATTCCAGATGTCAAGTTGCCGGAACTGTCAGCGCCGTTTTGCTCCCGCCGAGGCATGCACAACGTGCACCATCTGCGGGAACCGACTCGAAACTGAAATCCGGCCTCGATGCCTGTCCATACCATACCTGCAGCAGTGCAAGGTCCACGTCAACGGCAGCGGCTCCGTCTCTTATGGCCCGCCCGCCAAACCCGCAGACCCGCGCTCGCCCGTGCCCACACCGGTAATCAAAGAATCATGAAAGACCACAAGAAACAACCTAACCATTTCGTCTTTTTTCGACTAACAGAGTGCAGACAAAATCGACAACAGCCCGTCGCGGGCCCAGGCGACACGCACGGCTGACCCCTATTGAAGGAGGTAGACGCGACAAAAACAGCGACCCCGCACGGCCGCCGACATCAAACCGGCTACGGAGCCCTGCAGAAGCAAAATGAAGAAAAGAAAAACAATACCCGACAACTTCCATTCCATCACACTCACGAGGGAGAGAAAGGAGGCCAACGCAATGAACCGCGATCCGCCCAGGCACACGTAGCAGACGGCAACAAGTGACCGAACAATGGTATGAAGATTCTAAATCTTATTCAGACTCGAAAGGAACAGCAAAATGAGAACGAAACGAACCCAACAACTGATCGCAGCAGTTCTTGCAGCGCTGCTGCTCGCCTCGAGCGCCCGGGCGACGCCGCCGAACGCCCCAGACAAGTGCGAGTGCGTCGATGAAGCAGAAAACATGGTTTGCGCAACAGACGTAGGTGGCCAGTCGGTCTCGCCACGCACAAAGAAGGCCAATTTTACAATCGGATTGCCGGGAGCGGGTGGATGGGCACCGGTCCTCACCTACGATGGCATGCATTACAACGTCCAAGGTGGCTTGGGAGACCTATGGGAGCATTCCGAGGGAATCTGGCTCGAGGATGTTGAAGAAGAGCCCGACGAGTTGTACCTCTGGGCGAATGCTCGCCGCAGGCACCACTTC
>JABMSA010000817.1 GCA_013202185.1 Planctomycetota bacterium | reverse complement strand
GGCGGCCGTGTCGATCTCGGATCAGGTACTTGAGGTTCTCTCCTACTGTATTGCGTAATCCCAAGTAGTGATGCTGAGCAATCAGGCTTTTGAAAATCGCGAGATCGGCAGCATCCTTCTCGACCCTGTCGATCAACAACGGCAACAGGGCCCGCAGAGATCCGGCAATGGGCGTCTGGTCATGGTCGCGCAAGCACAGAGACCGATTGCGTGCGGCATTGCTTGGTGTGCGCTGACGGGGCGGCAGAACAACCAGCCCGCGTTGCTCAAGCTTCAGAAGCAGCGTGCGCGCCGCCATGTCCTTGATGTGGCCCGAGCCGTTACGCCAATCCCACAGAGCGCACAATTCCTGACGACAGGCGCGTTCGATTCCAGTCGGGATGTTCGGCCAGCAAAAACCGAACCAGCTCCACTTCCGCAGAGCCTATCGACCGGCCTTGAATGATGGTTTCGGCATTCATCAAGACCAAGGATAGACAATCGGCGTGATCGAGTCCCGCACAAAATGACCGAAATGCAACTTTTTTCAGAGGCCGAATCCGGCAATCAGCAGCCACTCACCAGAATTCAGGATCGCGCACGAAAAAAGCTTGCGCCACTACGCCATTTCTGCTTTGCTACCCCGTGAACGGTTACTGATTTTCTGCATGAGCACGTCCCCTCTCACAAATGCCGCGACCGGCGAGCATTTTTCAAGGCTTGCCGTGGCGCGCGGAGTCAACGAACAGTCCAACGTTGACAAGTACGAGGTCATCGAGGGACTGCTTCTGCCGGCAAGCACTCACCCTGAGATCCTTGAATGCGGCGCTGGCGCCGGCTTCTACACCAGAAGATTTCTGCAGGAGGGTTATCGCGTGACGGCGGTGGAATTGTCTCCCGAGGCCATGGCGGAAAACCGTAAGCAGGCCCTGGCGATGGGAAAGGAAGATTCACTGCGCATGATCCAAGGGGACTTTCTTGCGGCTATACCTCAAATACACAGGCGGTTTGACCAAGTCGTATTCGTCAAAGTACTGCATCATTTCGTGTCTCCGCAGACTGTCTGCGAGGCCCTCGACGGAGCCCGCCGCATCTGCCGCCCGGGCGGGCGGACTGTGGTCTTTGAGCCCAATGGCGCCAACCGGCTCTGGAGTCTGTTTCTTCGCCTGCAGAAAGATCCCTCTTCGAATCTGAGCAAGTGGCACTATGAGCGAAATATGCGATTCACAACACCCCGACGTTTCCGAGATTACCTGGGCGAAGCCGACTACACGCTGTCGTATCATTACCTGATCCCGTCGTTCCTTCTGCAAAAGAAGCGCAAAGGCGCGACCGCGCTGAACGCGATCAACAGGGCTCTCGAAAAGACGCCTTTGCGGAAATTCGCCTTCAACATTTCCATCGTCATCGATACGCCCGAGAACTCACACACCGCGGAGGTCGGCCATGTCTAATTTCCTTACGGTCTGCGTTGTTGTTTCCAAAAGGACTTGCATGGCTCGTTGATATGCCGAAACATCTGAAAGCTCATGAGTAAACCCACATCTTTTCTCTTCGATATCGGACATCCCGCTCACGTTCATCTCTTCAAACACGCGATGAAGCAGCTCATGGCCCGGGGCCACTCCGTAACGATCGCCGCACGTGACAAAGACGTCACGGTCGATCTTCTCAGACGTGGAGGCTTCACCTTCTCAACGCCATCGAGAGCAAGCGCCAGCAAGGCCGGCATGCTCTTTGAATTGCTGCGCAGGGATCTTGGCATTCTCAAGCTGATGCTTCGACACCGGGTACGCATAGCGGTCGGCACGTCCGCCAGCATCTCCCATCTGAGCCTTCTCACCCGAAGCCGTGCCATCGTGGTCGAAGCAGACGATGTCGACTGCATACCCGAGTTCGCCGCATTGGCCTATCCGATGGCTCATGCCATCCTAACCCCGGAGGGAGTGCGCGTAGGGCGATGGGCGCACAAACAGGTGACACACCCGAGTTATCACGAGCTGGCCTACCTGCACCCAGATCTATTTTCCCCTGATGAAGAAGTCTACCGAGCCCTGCGCCTGAACCCGAATGACCCGTTCTGCGTCGTGCGGCTGTCGGCCATGAAGGCGCACCATGATGCCGGGGAGAAAGGGCTTTCGCCCATACAACTTAAGCGCCTGATGGAGATAGCTTCTCGATCCTGTCCTGCCTTCATCGTTTCTGAATCTGAACTGCCGTCGGCATTCAAACAGCACGCGTTGCCGTTGCCGTCAGATCGCATTCACGATGTTCTGGCGTTTGCGACATGCCTGGTCAGCGACAGCCAGACGATGACGAGGGAGGCCGCGGTGTTGGGCACCCCCGCGTTGCGCTGTAATTCATTCGTTGGCCGTCTCTCAGTGTTGAACGAATTGGAGCGGAAATACCAATTGTGCCTGGGCTACCGGCCGGAGGCTTTCGAGGAAATGCTGAAAGCCACAAGCGAGATTCTCTCGGCCGTGGCAAGCACCCGCGAGCTCTGGGCTCGGCGCCGAGAAAAGATGCTCGCGGAAAAAGTCAACCTTACGGACTGGCTGGTGAGCTACCTGGAGGCTCAGATCGATCCGCCCCGTCATTAGTATGGTTGGATCCGGACTCCCTTCCGAGCCGTCGCATCATGGCGGCCGCGAAGGCAAGCAATAGTTCTGCCACAGTCCACACAATTCGGACCGCAACGACCACAATCACGATGGCTCCACTCCGGGATTCCGGGCCAAGCAAGAACAGCAGGAGCCCTTCGCGCACGCCGAGGCCGCCGGGAGCAAAGAATGCCATATACCCGATTACGCCGGCCAGTGCCGATGCGGATACACAGAGAAGCGCCGTCGAGAAGGGAATGGACTCGACAGATCGCCAGACCGCCCACAGCGCCACCCCGGCCAACGCGTGCTGGCATGCGTGAATACCAACGGCAGCCCAATAGCTCCGACCGCCCGCGCCCGCTTCAATCCTGGACGGTCCGATTTGTTTCAGTCCAAGATTCAGAATGGGAACAAGCACGCTGGGATGCAATCCGATGATTGCAAGAAGTGGAAGCAGCAACCAGATGAAACCTCGACCCGCCATGCTTTCGGGGGGAGAATTCAGTATGGCGAGCGGAACGGCAGCAATGACTCCCACGGCTAACGTAAGAATCTGATTCATTGTCACGACGCTTGTGGCGACCGTCATCCGCACGCTGTTACGCCGCAGCATCCAAACGGCGCCCAGGGCACTTGCCACCTTGCCTGGCACGTACTTTCCCAAGGGGGCAATCCACGCCGCGGGTGCCAGCTTCTTCCATGACAACGAACAGCGGAAGAGTTGAAGCATGTTTCGATACGCGGCGATGGAGAGGCCACGCGAAACCACGGCACAGATCAGCCCCAAACTCAGAAAAAGAAAGCTGGGGCGGTTCTCTTGCCATGGAACATCAGCCAGTCTGCGAAACAGGATCCGCCCCACACAGACAATCACAACGCAAAACAACACGTACTTGAGGGCATTGTAGACGGGTCTAATCCAGCCCGACTCGGCCCATCGCGAAGACAGGCCCCGGCATCGTTCTTTCACGGAAGAATCCTTGTTCACGGTTCTATTTCATCTGGGGGACCCGGCGGGGCCAGTTCTGAACGTCCGGAACGAACAGTTGGACCGGTTTGCCTTCGTCGATCCGGTAGAGGGTGAAGAACGGCCGTGCAGGGCCCGGCATCTGTCCCGTGACCATTTCCTGCAACTTCGAAGCGCGGAAATGCCATACCCGCCACGGGGTCGCGGGAGGACGGTGAACGAGATAGGTCACCCCCTCAGATTCGACCCACGTCAGGATGTTCGAGCTGCAAGCCTCTTGCCCGATCTCGTCGGGCGCCAGAAGAATCTGGCGTCCGGTCAGCATATGCATCCAGCGCATGCCGGTCATGTTCATGCGGGACCGGTTAATGTTCAAATAACGGTAAGAAACGGCGACATCTCGGTCATTGATCTGCTTCTCTTTCAGATAGTGTGCGATATCAACAAGCTCGTCGCATTGTCCTGCGTGATAGGAAGCATAGAAAGGTTTCGACTGTGCGACCGTCACACTCGTCACATACAGGCCGACATTCACGATCCCTATCCCGCCAAGCAAACCCCACAGCAGACACGCATACGACCCACGGCCGATTGGGCGTCGGACGAGATGGCTTGCGCGTTCGAGTCCCTCCCACACGGCCAAGAGCAGCAACGGCGCCACGGGAATAAAGTAGCGCGGCTTCGGGTTGTTCCACCGAACGACCAACAAGCCGCAGTAGGCCAAGAGCCCAAGCCACAACCATACTTGCCGGCGCGGCGTATACCGCAACTTGAGCAGGCATAGCAGGATCAGCACCCAACCCACGGCATTCGACAGCATGCCGACGGCTCTTACACTGGTCCCTATCTCCGCGGGTGCCCAAAACAACCAACTCATCCAGTGGCCGGAACTGAGAAAATTGTGCAAGCACCTGAGTGCCAGCCCCTGTTCCGTCGCCAGCACCTTGTACGGCGTGGCCAAGAACAGGTCCGGATC
>JABMSA010000816.1 GCA_013202185.1 Planctomycetota bacterium | reverse complement strand
TGCCGCTGGCCGTGTTGCCATCCCCGCCGCTGACAGTGGCGTTCTGCCCGATGCTGTTATCAAGGAGGTCCGGGTCGCCGGCTATGTTGCCGATTCCGCCCAGGATGGCTGAGTAGTCGGCGAACGCCTCGTTGCCGTCGGCCGCGTCCGGCCCTCCGCCACCGGCCACTGAGGCCGCAACGCCGCCGGCGGTGTTGTTCAAGCCACCGCTGGCGGAGGAACCGGGGCCGCTGGCGGTGTTGTACGCGCCGCCGCTGACGGAAGATTGTCCGCCGCTCGCGGCGTTGTTCGAGCCGCCGCCGACGGAAGAACCGTAGCCGCTGGTCGTGTTAGCCTCGCCGCCGCTGACGGATGAACTATTCCCGCTGGCCGTGTTGCCGGATCCGCCGCTGACGGAAGATTCGTACCCGCTGGCGGTGTTGGCCACGCCGCCGCTGACGGAGGACTGGGGTCCGCTGGCCCCGTTGAGCATGCCGCCACTGACGGAGGAACCATTGCCGCTGGCCGTGTTGCCGGATCCGCCGCTGACGGACGCATACTGCCCTGAAATGGTGTTGTAGTGCCCGGCCACCAGGCCTCCGTAGCTGGTGAAGTTTTGCCACCTGCCGACAACGATATTGTGCGACCCGGACCGGTCGTCGCCGCTGCCGCGCAATTCATTGTGGCCGACGATCAGATTGCCAAGGCCGTTGACGGTCCCGTCTGTGGTACCGGTGCCGTTGACGATCCTGACGTTGACTCCGCTGAAGGTGACATCATTGCCATTTAGGCTCATGCTGGCAAGGAGCGTCTCGAGCGCGGCGACGCGCCCGGCAAGAGCGATATCGGTGGTCGCACGTGCTGTTGATTCCGCATCATCGGCGGCCGCACGCGCTGACGCTTCTGCATCGATGGCGTCGGTGATCTCGGCTGATTCTTCGAGCGCGGCGGCATGGACGCCGTCCACGGTGTCGGCGTCACCGGCCATATCAGCATGGCCCGCCGCATCGGCGTTGTCGGCGTCAGCCGCCTTGAACGCGAAGCCCACCGATGCCACCCGCTGCCTGGGCGTCAGCTCCTCGACTTCGACTGTGACGCTGAGGTAGACGTCGGCGCCGTCGAATATGCTCTGCGGCACGCCGCCCCCCGTCGCCGAGCCGATGAGGATGCTGAACAGGCCGTCAGTGACAGTCACGGCTTGCGTTTCGCTGAAGGCGCCCAGCAGGTTGCCGGCCGCCGGTGCATCACGAAACTCGAATGTCATGGATCTCACGCCGCTTACGGGCTCGCCGCCGGCGTCGTCGAGTTTTCCCTGGTAGTTGATCAGGCCGGGCACGTCGGCCCAGGCTGTTCCGACCATGACACATACAATAAGCACTGCAACAGTCCATCTGCGATCCATGTTTCTGCTCCTTTTCCACGTTGCCCAAGAAGTCCACAGAGATGATTCGGGTCTTTGGGGCTCGCGCACCTGCCCGGAGCCCTCTCACAATGTTCCCTACACAGGATTTGCTCACGAATAAGACGGTACACTATTATACCACGTAAACGCGCCGTTGTCAAGCTCTGATGATGTTTTTGTTTTTCTTGTTTTTTCCGGATCTGTTATGGGTTTGCTGCTTAGAAAAGTTCACGACTTGGTTGTCAGAATGAAATTCGACGACGAGGACGAGGACGAGGACGATTGCGGAGGCTTGAACCAGGATATTAGATCGCACCCTGGGGCACTCTCAAACCAATTCACCCTTGACAATGACGCCGAATTGAAAGACACTATAGTCTTGTCAATGACGTTAAATCATGACGGCAACGAACGCTTTCATCAAGGAGAAAGGTGCAGATGACACCGAACACTAATTCATCCTCACACGAAATTTACGTGTCGCCCGACGGCAACGACAAAAGATGGACGGGCAATGTGCCCGAACCGACACCCGACGGCAAGCGCGGCCCGCTCGCGAGCATCGACGGTGCCAGGAAAGCCGTGCGCAGATTGCGCGCAAGTGGCGAGCTGCGCGGGCCGGTAACGGTATGGCTGCGCGGCGGGCGGTATTTTCTCGACGACCCCGTGATCTTCACGCCCGAAGATTCGTGCCCGGTTACATACGCATCGTACCCCGGCGAGGAGGCCATCCTGGATGGCGGGCGGCGCATCTCCGGCTGGCGCGAGGGGCAGGTTAACGGCCGCACGGCGTGGGTCGCCCACATACCCGAGGTGGCCGAAGGCACGTGGTACTTCTACCAGCTTTTTGCAAACGGCCGGCGGCGCACCCGCGCACTGATGCCAAAGGAAGGGCTCTATTGGATCGAAGGCGTGCCCGGCGTCGAGCCCAAGGAAATGTACAAGAGAAGCAAGGTCGATACCTTCCACTGCGCCCCCGGCGACATCCAAAACTGGAAGAACCTGACGGATGTGGAGGTCGTCATCCTCCATTTCTGGAACGAGGAGCGCCTGCCCATCGGATCGTTTGATGAAGACACGCGGCTTGTCAAGTCCAGGCGAACCAACGTGCGGGCGTTCATCGACGACGTGGGCGACCGCTTCCCCAAATACTACGTCGAGAACATCTTCGAAGCCCTCACCGAGCCGGGCGAATGGTACCTCGACCGGAACGACGGCAAACTCTACTACATCCCAATGCCCGGCGAAACGCCCGACACCTGCGAGATCATAGCACCAAGGCTCACACAACTGCTGCGGTTCGACGGCAGGCCCGACGACGGAGAATACGTCGAGTGGATACGCTTCGAGCGCCTTGCCTTCGAGCATGCCGACTGGACGCGCCTGAACGCCGACGGCGAATCGTCGGGTTGCTCGCAGGCGGCGGCCGACATCGACGGCGTCGTGCGCTTCGAGGGCGCACGCAACTGTGCCATCGAGGATTGCCGCATCGCACACGTCGGCTGGACGGGTCTCGAGCTGGCCGACGGCTGCACCGCATGCCGAATCGTGGGCAACGAAATCTTCGACGTAGGCGCCTGCGGCATCAAGATCAACGGATCGGCGGCCAAACAGCCCCTCTGCCGGCGCACGGGCAACAACCACTTCACCGACAACTACATCCACGACGGCGGGCAGGTCTCGCACTCCGGTGTAGGCATATTGCTCATGCATTCGTTCGCCAACGAGGTCTCCCACAACCACATCTGCAATTTTCACTACACAGGAATATCTTTGGGGTGGGAATGGAGTTTTGCGGAGAACGTCTCGCGCGACAACAGCGTGCGCAAGAATCACATTCACGACATCGGCACCGGCTGGCTCAGCGACATGGGCGGCATATACACCCTCGGCGTACAGTCGGGCACCACCCTCCGGGGCAACCTCATCCACGACATCCGCAAGTCCAACTACGGAGGATGGGGCATCTACAACGACGAAGGCAGCGCCCACATGGTTGTCGAGGACAACATCATCTACAACACCGACAGCCACCCCTATCACATGCACGTCGGCCGCGAGGTAACCGTTCGCAACAACATCTTCGCATTCGGCAAGATGGGCCAGGTGGCGCTCAGCAACGCCGGCGGCGCGGGTCTGTACGGCAAGGCGTTCACCGTCGAGCGCAACATCCTCATCAGCAACGGCCAGCCGATGCAGTGGGGCGGCTACTGGGGATTCTTCCGCCTTCACGGCATCATCAGCGACCTCAACCTGCTGTGGGATGTTCAGGGCAAGCCGTTCACCTTCGAAGAAGCCAACGACAAATACCACACCACCAAGGTCTTCGATTTCGACGAATGGAAAGCATTCGGCCACGACCAGCACTCGATCGCAGCCGATCCCAAATGCAAGGACCCGCTCAACTACGACTTCACCCTCGCCGACGACTCGCCCGCGTTCGCCTTCGGCTTCAGGCCCATCGACATGTCAGACGTCGGCCCGCGAGCAAAGGAAGATCGTGACTAGGAAGGAATGCGGCCGCAGAGCATCGGCCAATAATACTTCTTTGCAAACGGAGCCGCTTCGGATATACTCTAAGTGAGATACAATGAGGAGCGCGATCCGGCAGTGGCCGAAAGGAGCGCTGAGCGATGCGTCTGA
>JABMSA010000815.1 GCA_013202185.1 Planctomycetota bacterium | reverse complement strand
GAACTGGTGCAGATGAGCGCCGGCCTGCGCCGCTGCGAGGCCAGGAAGATAACGCCTGTGTTCACGGGCGACATCGCGAAGGACTTCGGCAACGAGATCGTGTTCAAAAAGCAGGACGACTCCGAGGTGCGAGCAGCCATCGCGTGGGACGACACCTGCCTCCATCTCGGCTGGCGCGTAACGGATGCCACGCCCTGGATCAACGGGGCCGACTCGCCTGAGTACATGTACGCCCGGGGCGATACTGTCGACTTCCAGTTCGGCACCGATCCGCAGGCCGACGAGAACCGCACCGAGGCCGCCAGTGGCGACCTGCGCCTCTCCATTGGGAACTTCGGCGGCCCGGCCGCAGGCAAGCCGACCGCCGTGCTCTATCGCAAGGTGGCCGACCAGAAGAACCGCAAGACCTTCAGCTCCGGCATTGTGAAGGAATACGCGATGGACAGCGTGGTTGTGCTGCAGGACGCGAAGATCGAGGTCAAGAAGGGCGACCGGTGGTACGTCGTCGAGGCGGCGGTGCCGCTGTCCGCGCTCGGCCTCAAGCCCTATCCCGGCATGAGACTGTCCGGCGACTTCGGAGCCACGCACGGCACCCCGGCCGGTGACGATACGCTCCTCCGCACGTACTGGAATAACCAGACGACTGGACTGGTCAATGACGAAGTCTTCGAACTGAAGATGGAACCAAGGAACTGGGGCCAACTGTCGTTCAGGGAATGAGCGAGTTGGACGATGTGCAAGTGTGGCCCAAAAAAGTATAGCTTCGAGATAGCATGTAGCAGGAGGCATCTGTGAAACCAGGCATAATGGATGTGGTTTTTCTGTTTGGGTTTCTGATCTTTTCTATGAAATACGCGGCCGGAGCGCCCGCGCCTCCGCTGGACAAAGATGACATCTTCGCCCCGTACGTCAAGGGAGCGCCCAAGATCACTACGGTGATCTCGGAGGAAACCAAAGACGGCGTGAAGGTGACAAAGCTGCGGTTCGCGAGCGCCGAAGGGAGCAAGGAGGGTGCAGTCAAGGATTGCGAGATCTACGCCATCCTGGCGCGGCCGGCCGACTCGGCAGGCCTGAAGCTGCCCGGCATCCTGATATGCCACGGCGGCGGCGGGATGGCCTTCGAAGAAGGAGCCATCGCATGGGCGAAGCTTGGGTACGTCGCGATCATGCCTGACCTGCCCGGCTATGGCGCCAACGACAAGATGCAAAGCATCAGCCGCGTGACCAAGATGCAGTTCGGCGCCGACCAAGTGATCCCCCTCAAGCCCACGCCCTACGTCTGCGTCCTCTTCGACGCGGTCGTTTCGGGCCTGCGGGCGTTCAACCTGCTCGAGGCCCAGCCCGATGTCGACCCGCAGAAGCTCTGCATGACCGGCATCAGTTGGGGCGGCTACATGGTGACGATGCTGTCGGGCCTGCTCGGCGACCGCGTGAAAGCAACCTTCAACCTGTATGGCTCGGGGTTCTACCAGATCGACGCGATCGGCTCCGGCGTGCTTGCGAAGATGGACGAAGCAGACCGCGACGCCTGGCTGAAATGTTTCGACGCCGGCACCAGGCTCAACCGCTGCCGGGCCGCCTACCTGATGTACAGCGGCACGAACGACATCTTCTTCAAGCCGCCGTCGGTGATGGCCAAGTTCGACGCGATCCCCGGCAACAAGTACATGTGTTTCGGCCCGAACAAGAGCCACTACATGTCGCTGCCGGGCGGGCCCGTGCGATGGGAATACCCGATAACCGCCGAGGTGGAACCCGCGTTCTTCGCATATGTGCTTGCCGGCAACAATCCCCCGCTGCCCGAGCTGAGCGCCCTGGCCGTGCCGCGCGAAGGCAAGACGCTGAGGTTCACGGTGAAGAACTGCCCCGACCAGGCCATCGGATGGTTTTACGTGAGCTGGCTCCCGGACCAGCCGCGCGACTGGTCTGCTCGCGACTGGGCTCGCCTCGAAGCCGTGCGGGGAGGCAAGGGCGAGTTTACCTGCGCCATTCCCGAATCGCTTGGTTCATTCGACTGGTTCGGCGGCATCACCTTCACGCTCAGAGCCGGCACCATCATTCGGCCGATGAGCTTGAGCACAAAGATCTACAGATGCGAAGAGCAGGCTGCGAAATAGGTGCGGCTTTCGATCCGTCGGAATGGGCCGTAACGCAAGGGCAGGCAAGGCGGGCCAATTCAGAGCCAGTACGTTCTCACTGCCTGATGAGCAGTGTGTGTGGCTTCTGCTCGCCGATCAGCTTGCCGTCCGCGTAGAGCAGCCAGTGGCCCCAATGCTTTTGCACTACACAGACGCATAAGAGGAATCCCCGGCCGGCGGCCGGGGGGGATGGGTGGAGCCGCTTGGTAGTGCAGAAGCACCGCTCCATCGGCGCGAGGCCGATGGGGGCGTTCCCAGAACTGAGACATGTCATGT
>JABMSA010000814.1 GCA_013202185.1 Planctomycetota bacterium | reverse complement strand
GGGTGCGGGGGGGAAGCTCTTTTCAAAGAGTTCCCTCCCCGCTGTCGGGATGTATGCGGATGTTTGAGGATTAAATATCAGGCTCTTGACCTACTCCGCGAGCGCATTTTCATTGCGATCCAGCAGTCCGGACTTCCGAAAGATCTCCTGAGCTTGATCGCCTTTCAGAAACTGCACGAACTTTCCCGCGATTTCAGTGCTCTTGACGCTCTTGAGGATGACGGCAAAGCACTCGCACGGTTCGCCTTTGGCCTTGTCAATCGGGATGATGTCGATGCCGTCAACTTGCGCTGCCACGATTCGCCAGTTGAGAGTCGCATCGGCTTCTCCCTGAGCCACCATCTCGAGGCCAACAGTGGTGTTGCATTTCAGATTCAGGTGCCGGGCTTGCGCCGCCTGATCCGCGAGATCCCATTTCTCGATGATGCTGTTGGAGAGCCGGCTCACGCAGTGCTTGCCGGCTTTCGGCAGCACCAGCCGCATGCCGGGCTTCTTGAGGTCCGCGGGTGAAGCCACGCCCAGCGGATTGCCCTTCTTCACAGCCAGCACAAAGGGATTCCAGGCGATCGCCTCGGCAGACACAATCACCCCTGCATCCTGTGCGTGCTTCAGTTCAGCACCCGAGCCTACGATGAGCACGTCGCCGTCCTGTCTTCTCTTGATCGCGGGCACGATATGCGGCCGCACGCACCCCAGGCGGGCGCTGACCTTCAGGCCGCTGTCGGCTTCGAATGCAGAAATGATCTCGGTGACGGGCTCTTTGATGCGATGGCTGCCGTAGACGCGCAGGTCGGCGTCGGGGTCGTGTTTCGCAGGGCCTGCGCATCCAAACAAACTCAGGGCAACGGCCGCAAGCATCAATTTTCTCATGATAATTCTCCTTGCCGACCGATGGATCGGCTTATCCGAAAAGCTCTCCGAAATCCTGCCGCTTATTATGGCACCACGTCATAGCCAATGTCAAGAGAAAAGTTCTGCGGTTCGCGGCCCGGGGCCGCGTTTCATTTTCCGAGCGTGCCATGCCCGGTGTAATTCCTTGACACCCTACCTTCCCCGCGCTATGATTGTGATTGTAGTTTGGTCGTCGGAGATGCGCGGGCCACGCCGCGGGAGGAATTGACCATGACGTTCCGCCGAGCTTTTCTGTTGTTCGTTCTTATGCCGGTGCTTTGCGGGTGCCTGGAACACGAGCCCCGTGAAATGGAAGGGGAGCGCATCCTTCGCGAGTGGGAGGAGAGCATGCGGAAGGCGCCGGCGCGGCGAACGGGGAACGTAACCGTTGTCATCGAGCAGATCATCACCGACCGCAGCGACTCCTCGCGGGCGTCGGTTGCCTGGCGGCATGCCGATGAGAACGTCGCGATCGGCAGTGGCGGCTTGGCGCGGCGCAACGACATTCGCATCGGCGTAGTCAAAGACGGCCTTGCGGCACAGTTGCGCGCGGCCCTCACGAAGAGCAAGAGATGCAACGTATTGACGTCGCGGCTGAAGACGTTGAGCGGCCATCCCGCGCATATGAGAATCGGGCAGAGCGGTTACGTCGAAATCCTGCGCTACCGAACGTCCCGTGGCGATCGGGTGCTCCTCAGCAAGGCGTTCGTGGGCGCTTCGATGATGATTGAGCCCACCATCCTCCCCGACGATCGCGTCCGCGTGAAGCTGTATCCGCGTTTTACCAGACGCGACGGGCCTTCGCTGAATCTGACCGACCTGACTACGGAGGTGGTTGTCGCACACGGCCAGCCGCTCATGATCGGCGGCTTCGATGGATCGTCGGACAGCGCGGGCTCCGCCCTGTTTTCGCGGAGCGTCGAACGCCGTCAGTCCAAAATGATAATGATCGTCACGCCCTATATCGAAGGCGTACCGTGATGAGGGCGTCCGAAAACCGCGCAAACGCTTGACATTCGGGCAGGGTGGTGTATAATAGTGTAGGAAAGAAGGGCCGCAAAGTTGCGGCGGAGTTTCGACGCCGCCGACCATACGGCATCATCGAAAAGGAGATTCAGATGAAAAGAGGATTTGCAATCGGGCTGGTCATTCTCGTTTCGGTCGCTTCGCACACCATGGCCATTGCCGCCGAGGAAAAGGGCGGCTCGGACATCACGCTCAAGGACCTCACCCTCGGCGAGACACTTCTCGGCGATCGATATTCGCTCGAAGACCTCCGGAACCACGTTGTGCTCGTCGAGTTCTGGGGGGTCAACTGCCCACCGTGCATCGCCAGTATTCCCAAGCTCTCCAAATGGCAAGACGAATACAAATCCAAGGGCCTGGTTGTGATCGGCATTCACTGCCAGCGCGCCTCGGACGATGAAGTCAAAGCACTTGCCAAGCAAAAGGGCGCTACGTATACCATCGTCGCCAGCGGCCGTGTGGCCGGCTCAAACTTCAGCGGAATCCCGCATTGCTTCCTGTTTGATTCGACGGGCGAGTGCGTATACGAAGGCAGCCCGTTCCGCGCCGAAGCGCACATCAAGGATGCCCTGTCGAGGGCGCCGTTCGCCGCCTTGGGCGAGCGTGAACTCGTCAAGCTCAAGCCCATCTCAGAAGCTCTCAAGCGGGGCATGCCGCCCGCCCAGGCACTCAAGAAAGCGCAGGACCGGCTCAACAGCCCCGATGCGGAGACCGCCGAAGAGGCAAAGTATATCGTGGATGCCCTGACGACGTGGGGGCGGAAACTCATCGACGATGCCATGGGCGCAAAGGATAGTGATCCTGTAAGGTGCATGACCGGTTTGCACGTCATCAGGAAAAATTTTGAAGGCACCGACCTCGCCAACCTGGCTTCGAGCAAGATAGCCGAATTGAAGAAGGACGCCGAATTCCAGACCGAGCTGAAAGCATCGAGGATACTCGGGGGGATCACGGGCCTCGAAGACACACTCACGCGCGCCCGGGAAAGCGAGAGTACGACGAGCGCGAGTTTCAGGAAGAGAAACTATGCCGCTCTTTCGACCATGCGCAAGGGCGTAGTGATGTTGCAGAAAAAATACCCCGACGCCAAGGCCACATTATACGCCTTGTCCATCGGCGAGAAATATGCGTTGTTCAAGAAGTAGGGGCTAGCTCCGCATCCGGCGCGCTTCCGGCCTGCAAGTGCCATATCAGATCATCACGCCGGCGTCACGATCAGCAGCGCCGCCGGGTCGGCGCCGCGCTTTTTCACTCTCTCGGCAAAATCGGGAAGGTGAAAGAAGGCGGTGTCGACCGCACGGATCGAATCGAGCATGATTCGCGGGGTGATGGATGACTTCGCCGCCGCCGCGAGGGCAACCGCCACTGCGCGGGCGAGGGTCAGCAAGGCGGCCACGGCTGCAAGGCCCGCCTGCACGTCGAGGAGGACAAAATCCGGATTGCCCGAGACCCGGCAAATCATGTAATTTTCGAGAACGTTCAGTACGTCGTCGCCGGCCGTCATGTAAAGCCGGCGATAGTCATCCAGGAACCGCCCTCTCCGCTCGTCTCCTGAAAGCCCGCTCCACCTGCAAAACGCCGCATCGAGGGGCGCCGGCGCCCAGCCGCACCGAATGCCCGACTCGAGACGTCTGCCGATCATGCTGAGGATGAATTCGATCTGCGCGTCGGCGTCAGCTCCCGCCAGCAGGAATCGGTTGCTCAGCTCAGCGAAGCCGTCGACCCGCGCCGCGAGCAGTTCGCGGTCGACCGTGGCCTTGCCGAGGGGCGCTTCGTTTTCGTGCTCGAGGTTGCGGGCCAGCTCGATCATTGTGAGTATCCGCAGCTCGATGGCGCGCTGGCTGTCGCGCGCTATCTCGAGGAAGCCATGCTCGAGCGCAAACAGCGCCGGCCACGTCATCGCCCTGCCGCGGCACAGGCATGGCGGGCCTTCCACGTAAGTGTCGCACAGCTCGGGCGAAAACGCCACGTCTTCGGCCGTCACGTGCACCATCCGCAGGTGGCCGGGCCGGGCCAGGCTCTCGAGCGTTTTCCTGCACGCGAACGATGCCGTGCAATGCAGCGCCATCGGCGAGCGAAACATAATGCGCGGAAATTTACGGCACTCGGGAAACAGCGCCTCGTCGCCGTGGTCACGGTGGATTCCGCACAGGTTGCCGTCCTTGAAAGCGCACCGGCCGTCGATCAGCTCCAGGCGGGCATAGCCGAAATGCGAATCGGCGTCGGCGATTCGCAGCCGCGCGGCAGCGTAGTTGCCCAGCGCCGCCACGGCGCGGTCATAGGCATCGCGATCAACCGGAATCTCCCACGTGCTGCAGCACTCGCCGCACTTGTCGCACGCGAACGACACCAGCAGCTCCGGCAGGAAGACCCTCTGGTCCGACGTGATCTCTGCGTTTTTTGTTTTACCTGGCATAACGCTGCTCCACGTTTTATTATACCACGGGCCGTGGCGAAGAAGAAATGATGTAACGAGGATCATGGACGTGGTGGGGTGAGTAGTCGGGAACTCCATGCGGTGTTCTTGAACCAAGAGGATAAGTGCCCCGTCCGCGTGCAAAACGGACACCTGACAATGTTATGATGAGTATTCAGTGTTGCTTTTGGAGTGCCAATGATGTATACTCGTGTAAAGACCAGCCGCCGACGCTTCCCGGTCAAGGGGCGCGGCGGGCAAAGGGAGCCCGAGAAGGCCCCGGCATGGGGTGTTGATATGAGCGAAAGGCCGCCGCAAGGCAACGGCGAGGACCTCAACGAGGTGGTGGATGCCACGCTGAGGTCGTACGAAGACGAGGGCCTGCTCGATGACCTCTCCGAGCGCCCGATACCGTCGTTGGACGACGTAACCGCGATCCTCGTCGATCTGCGCGAGCTGCTGTTTCCGCGCCATTTCAACAGGCGCAGGGTCGTGCGCGAGAACATCGCGTATTACATAGGCGACAAGATCGACCAGGTATACAGGGCCCTGGCCGAACAGATCGCGAAAGGCTTTCAGCACGAATGCCCGAACCCCGGCCGCGAACACCAGCCCTGCGACCTCTGCATGGGGCGCGGCCGGCAGGAATCGGCAGCATTCCTCAAGAAGATTCCACATCTCAGAAAGATGTTTGCCGAGGACCTCGAGGCCGCCTTTGAAGGTGACCCCGCCGCCAAGAGCTTCGACGAGATAATCTTCAGCTACCCGGGCTTCAGGGCAGTGGTGGTGTATCGCATCGCACACGAACTTCACGTTCAAAGCGTGCCCCTGTTGCCGAGAATAATGACGGAGCACGCGCACAGCGTTACCGGGGTCGACATCCACCCGGGCGCCACTATCGGGCGCCGCTTTTTCATCGACCACGCCACCGGAGTCATCATCGGAGAAACGACCCAGATCGGTGAGAACGTCAAGATATATCAGGGCGTAACGCTCGGAGCGTTCAGCTTTCCAAAGGGGCCCGACGGCAAGATAATAAGAGACCAGAAAAGGCACCCGACCATCGAAGACAACGTGACCATCTATTCAGGCGCAACCATACTCGGGCCCATCGTGATCGGAAAAGGCGCCGAAATAGGCGGAAACGTGTGGCTGACCGACCCGGTGCCGCCCGGCACCAAGGTTGTAATCGGAAAACCACACCTCGTTTATAAGATCACATCAAGAGAGGGATACGTGACGGACTATCAGATATGAAAAGCTTGGGAGCAAATGAATGCGGGACAAGAACAGTATCAGCCCGGGAACAGCCGATGCCCGGGCGCGGAAAAGCACCGGCATACGAATAAACGGCATTGAACTCAGCAACCAGGACCTGCACCGCGAACTCGCCCGGAACGTCGAGGCGTTATCGGACCTCGAGATCGAGATCGAAAAGCTTCGCTCCGAGAACGAACAACTGCAGGAACGCTGCCGGACCCTCGCCGCACGCCTGGCCGAATCGGGAGATGAAAGCACACGCCCGCAAGCAACGGAGCACAACGCCTCTGAAGAACTCAGCACCCTTCGAGAAGACAATCAGCGCCTCGCCACAAACAACGCACGGCTCGACAAGATGCTCGACAAGGCCGGCCGCGAGCGAGCCGGCCTGCTGAACATGCTGCCCAGCGGCGCAAACGGCTTCGCCACCCAACGCGATGGGCTGTGGGCCAACCAGCGAGTGGCCGTGCTCGTCGACGTGCAGAACATGTACTATTCGGCCAGGAAAATCTACGACTCGAAGGTATCATTCCACAAGCTGCTCAACACCATCCTCAGGAACCGCAAGCTTGTGCGCGCCATCGCCTACACAGTTGAAAAGGAAGGCGCCGACCAAACGAAGTTTTATGAAGCGCTCGAGCGCACAGGCTTCGAAATCAAAAGCCGCGACCTCATCGAGCGCAGCGACGGATCACGCAAGGGCGACTGGGACATGGGCATCGCGATCGACGCCATATCGCTCATCGAGAGAATCGACGTCCTTGTTCTCGTCACCGGCGACGGCGACTTCGTGGCTCTCGTCAACATGCTCAAGAGCAGGGGAGTCCGAGTCGAGGTCGCTTCCTTCCGCGAAAGCACCGCCGACAACCTTCTCGCCGCCACCGACGAACACTTCAGCATCGACAAGCGGATGCTGGTGGACTGAAGAAATGGTTCCCTCGCCGGGCTATGGCGGACGGGCCTATTCGTGTCCATTAGTGTCTATTCGTGGTTCCTTTATTCCGGCCCGTAGATCTTCGAACCTTCCAGCGGCAGGCTGGCGGTCTGAACCCTCAACCCCTCAGAAACCTCGCCTCGACACCGTCCTCGGAAGCAGGCACCGATACCTGCCGGTAGCAACAGGAGCAGCGGCCCTCGAAGGCTGTTCGGCTCCTGTTGAGATACAGCCGGCCGTAGGTTTGGCAACAGTCAAATACGATGCCTACAAATCGTCGCGGGGTGTCTTTGTTAGGAGAGTTTTGCATGTCCTCGCGATCCGCACATGTGCAATAGCGTGGCTGCAACGTATCACTCCAACGAGCGCCGTCGGGCTTTGTGACCTGTTGGTACCGGCCACAAAGCACGGGCCGGAACTCATGATCACGCCTTGTAACTGACGGTTGCACAGCAAGTATCGGGCCCGAACGCGGATTTTTCCAGAAAAAAAAGTGTGGAACGCCGCCCAACCGCGCCGATAAAGCAACTGAACAGGCAAAAGGGCCAACGGAGAGACAAAGGATATGTCGACCGATTACACGACGCGCTCTTTCGGTATGCCGGGTGCTGTAACTGTGGATCCGAACGTTTTCACTCAGGGGATTGATATGTTGAGAGTTAAGGACCGACGCGCGGCTCGGCGCGAAATGATGAGCGAAACCATACTCTTCAGAACGGTCGGCCCCGGCAAGTCCAGAAAATTCCTCTCGGGCCAGATTCAAGACGTGTCCGAAGGCGGCATCTCTTTTGAAACAGAGACCAGCTTGTCCGAAGGCGACTTGATAGACATTTTCTTCAAACGGCAAATTGCGTATGCCGACACCTGCGCACGCGCTGAGATCGTGAGAGCAAACAACATGGGAGCGTGCTTCGAGGTGGGCGCCAGATTCGTATAACCGATACGTCCCGCCCCACTGCCCTTCCCATGCAGACACGGCCTGCGGGATTCAAAGACTCGCGTTAAGCCAACCGAGTCCTTCAGGCCGCGTCTGTAACCCCCCTCCTCGCCCTCGTCACCGAGGGTCACGTCTTTTCAAGGCGTCTTCGGGCACTCGCCCCGATACCACGCGGCCGTCCTCCGAATCGCCTCCTCCAGATCCACCTTCGGCTCAAAGCCCAGCCGCCGCCGTGCCTTTCCGATCGAGAAATGAAAATCGTTCCGCACCAGGCTGATGCGATAGCGAGTGATCGTAGGCGGGTTCTTCGCACCGAACAATCTGTAAACAGATTCGGCCGCGACCGCTGCAGCATAAACCGGTCCGGCAGGCAAGCTGTGCCTGGGCATCGGAGCGCCCAGGGCCTCGCATGTTTTCGTTACATACTCACGCCACGTGATCCGCAGCCCGTCGGTGATGATAAAATCCCCGCACGCCGCCTCATCCCGCTCCCCGGCCAGCACGAGGGCATCCACCAGATTCTCGACATAAGTGGGGCAGGTGAGCGGGCGGCCGCCGTTGATGTAAGCAAACTTCCCGGCAAGCAGAAACTTGTAGAGGCCGATCGTTGTCACGCGGTCACGCGGCCCAAAGACGATCCCCGGCCGGACAATCACATACTCGAGCCCCTCGTCGCGGGCGATCTTCTCCACCTGCCGCTCGGCCTCGAGCTTTGTAACACAGTAAGGCAGCAGGGCTGGGCGCTTCGGGGCCGATTCGTCGGTGTCGACGTTCCCCAAAAATCCGTAAACGGCCACCGTACCGACATACACCACCCGCCGAACGCCCGCCGCCGTAGCTGCGCGCATGACGTTTTTCGTGGCGTCGATGTTCGACTTCCTGAACACCTCCATCGGGCCCCAGTCGCTCGTACGCGACGCGCAATGAAACACCACGTCCGCTCCGTCGAACGCGCGCGTGATCGCGTCCGTGTCCTCCAATCCCATATCGCTAAGACGAAAACCGAGCCCGTCGAGAAATGTCAGGTCACTCGTTTTGCGCACAATCCCGGCAGCGCCCCAGCCGTCGCGCAACAGACGGCGGGCGAGATTGCTTCCGATAAAACCGTTTGCTCCCGTTATCACGGCATTCATACGCAGCTATTACAGGAAACACCCCGTTGCGATCAATGGCGCCTTGAGTCTGAATCGAAATGATTGCGGATGGAAACGATGTTATTGTTTTACGCTAAAATCCACGGAAAGACACCCCGCCCGGCAGCCACTACGGTAGGCCAATCACCAGGCAGCACAGTTTGGCTGTGCATATCGCACCTTCCGATGAACGGAACACGCGCTTGATACCCGTGCCGGAATTCCTTACAATGTTACACACTTGCACCCGGAACGCCGGCGTGACTGGTGCCTGCCAGCGGCGACCGGAACGATCAGGAGGTGGCCCCAATGGCCTGTTGCGTGATTACCGCCGATGTCAAGGGCTCGAGAGATTTCGAAGACCGAGCGGCGCTCCAGGAGAGCCTGAAGGCTGCGATGGCGCGGGTGAACGAGGAGTTCGCCCCGCACCTCGTAGTGCCCTTCTCGATCACGATTGGCGATGAATGGCAGGGTGTGCTGCGTTCGCCGGCTGAGAGCTACGATGTGGCCCAGGCATTTGCTCGCGCCCTGGAAGGCGTGTCAGTGGTGTTTGGCATAGGTGAAGGCGAGATCGCCACGCCCATCGCGGAGCGGTCGGCCGAGATGGACGGCGAGGCGTTTCACAGATCGCGTGAAGCTTTGGAGAAAACGAAGACCGATGGCAAGTCCATCGCGTTCTGTACTGTCGATGCAGAGGCCGACAAACTGGTGAACGCGCTTTGCGCGGCGCTGGAACTCGTGAGCCGGCATTGGACGGATAAACAGCGTAAAGCCGTTGCTCTTTTCAGAAAATACGGCCATCAGCGCAAAGTGAGCGAGTTGCTGGGCGTTACGGAATCCCACGTGAGCCAGACACTTTCAGCCGCCGGCGCGCACGAGTTTCTCAGATGCGAAGACGACCTGCGCTCCTATCTCAGAACGCGGAACTTAATCGATTTTACTTAAGTTCCTGGAACTTAAGTGAATTCACTTAACTTTTGAAAACTTAAGTGATTTTGCTTAACTTTTAGAGGGTTGGGTGATTTCGGCCAACTTCGGAAAACTTGGGTGATTTTGCTTAACTTAGGAGATTTCCGCTGTTCGTAAGGGGATTTAAGAATTTGTCTGGACTTGCGGTGTTTTAGACAGGCTGGCTGATCAGATACCGTTCACAATCTCGTACCCGTCACATTTGGAGAACCATCAATGCGGACAGAAATCAAGGATCCCTCTTATAAAGTTTTCACCTATCAGGATGTGGATCGTGTGCCGGACTGCGAGTTTGGCTATTGGCCCCAGACGATCCGCCGGTGGCTGAAGGAAGGCCTGCCGCTCGAACTGACCGAAGAGGAGCAGAACCAGATGTTCTCCGCCAAGCTCGACAAGTTCTTCGGCTTTGATGGCGGCCACGGCGTGGGCGTCGGCGTCAATACGGGAATGAACCCCTCCTTCGAAACGAAGATCATCGAGCGCAAGGAGCATTCCGTCATCATGCAAGACGGCGCGGGCGTGATCGCCGAACGCTACGAGAGCAACGTCGAGCAAAGCTCGATCCCCCGCATCATCGAGTCGCCCATAAAAACGCCCGACGACTGGCCGGCCATGAAGGAGCGTTACCGGATCGACGACCCGATCCGCCGGCGCCCTGCCGACGAGGTGG
>JABMSA010000813.1 GCA_013202185.1 Planctomycetota bacterium | reverse complement strand
GGTGGGCTCGTCGGCCAGGAGGAGTTTTGGCCGGTTGAGGATGGCCCGGGCCAGCGCCGTTCGCTGCCGTTCGCCTGTGCTGAGTTCGGCAGGCGTGTGGTTGATGCGGCTTTCGAGGTCGAAGCGGAGGATCAGCTCGCGCGCGTGGTCGGCTGCGCCGGGGCCGGGCTGGGCCAGGAACGGGGTGAGCACGTTCTCCAGCACAGTCAGATAGGGCACGAGATGAAACTGCTGGAAGACAAATCCCATGGTGCCGGCCCGGAGCCTGCTGCGCTTGTCGGGCGGCAACCGGTACGGGTTCTCGCCGGCCACCGTTACCTGTCCGCCGCTTGGCTGGAGCAGCCCGCCGCACACGAGCAGCAGGGTGGTCTTGCCGCAGCCGCTGGGCCCCCGCACGGCCACAAACTCCCCCTGGGCCAAGCCGAAGGACACGCCGTCGAGCGCCCGGACCGTTCCCTCCGGCCCCCGAAAGAATCGCGTCAGATTCGAGACTTCAAGCATCCCGGTACTACTCCTGGCGCAGGATGTCGGCGGGATCCTGCCGGGCCGCAATCATAGCCGGAATCCAACTGGCCACGACCGCCAGAAGGGGCGCCATGACCAGCGCCGGCACGATATGCTTCGGATCGAACAGCGTTGTGCCGGCGGCATCGGCGCCGATGTCGTCCAGCGTTGTTCCCAGGTATTGACCAATGAGCCGGCCCCCGAAGAATCCGACCGCCCCGCCGGCCAGGCCCATCGCCACGGCCTTGGAAAGAAACAGCAGCAGTATCTGCCGCGACCTCAGGCCGAGGGCACGCAGGATGCCGATCTCCGCCCGGCGTTCGCGCACATTGGCAAGGGCGAGAAACGCAACCCACGCCGCGCTCGCCACCATCACGACTGGCACAAGCACCGACGCAAATCGTTCGCGCTCGCCCCTGAGCTCCGCCCGGTTCTGCTTCTCACGCAGCACGGCGGCCCTGGCCTCCTCGGCGACCTTGGTTCTGGCCTCGGCACGGGCTAGGGCCTTCGACGCCCTCTCTATCACCTGCGTGTCGGGCAGAATCCGCGTGATCTCGGCCCGAACTTTCGGCAGGTCGGCCCACGCGCACTTGCATTCGACCGCGAGGATCGCATTTATCAGGCCCTTCTTGTCGAGCAATTCCTGCGCCTCTTCCAGGCTGATCCACGCGGTGATGTCGTCCTTTGTGCCTCGCTCGGCGTGGCACCGGTGGACGGTAAACTCGCGCCCCATCAGCGCCACCGTGTCGCCCACTTCAAGCCCCAGGCTCTGGCGCAGTTCGTGCCCGAGAACGATCCTGCCCGCCGGCACCGGCTGGACCATGGGCTTCTTGGGGCTCGCGTGAAGGTCGGGCGCCTCCCCTCGCGTCCCGACGAGAATGATTGTCCGCTTCATCTCGGGCCATTTGACCTTCTGCTGGAGGCTGGGGAGAAGATGGCGAACGGTGATGATGTCGGACTTCGCCAGCCTGGTCACGTATTCTTCGGGCATGTATCTCGAGGCGTAGTCGTCGGCATACCAATCGCCCAGGTTCTGATCTTTTGGCAGGATAACGACGTTGAAGCCCAGCCCGAGCATGGCTTTGCGCACCTGGTCTTGCAGTGCATTCATCTTCTGTTCGGTTTCCGCCTCCTTGAGTGCCAGAATCTGGCGGGTGCGGACATCGTAGGCCCCCAGGAGGGTGAGGGCGCCCACCAGGCTGCCCACCGCAAGGGCCACGGAGATCAGCCCCAAAGCGAACCCCGGCTTTCGGTGAAGAATTTCCTTGCCCACAAGTCGCCAGATCGTCATCGCCGATTCTCTCAACCGATGTTCCCCCTGCTCTTTCTGCCGCGAAGCAGAATAATAGTACCTGCCGCGACCACGACTATGCCCAGCCCTGCCACGATCGCAACTATTCGTAACAGTCCGCCGTCGCTAGCCATCGTTTCGGCGCCTGAGACAACGGGCTGCTCCGTTTTTTCGGTGATCCCCACCGGCATCACGCCCGTGAGCGGCGGCAGCGCCTCGTCGGCCAGCACTTCGCCCGTTATCGCACCGTCCCAATCGGCCGCCATCAGGAGATCGAATCCGGGGTTCGCCACCTTCACCTGGCACGAACAGGGATCCGTGATGAAGGCGCACGCCTCCGCGATGTTGGCTTCGTTGATGCCCCTGCCCACAAGGGCATACAGGGCGCGGCCGCGACCGAACACGGGAAACGCCATCGGCTGGGCGGCATACTCGTGCAGGTCCGGTTCGCTTCGCACGAGCATCTGCACGAAGATCGCTTCGCCGGGGTCGTCCCGCGACACCCGCACCATCGAGAACGAAACCTTCAACGGGATTTTCGACTGCGTCCGGTCGATCCCGTAGGCGGTCATGTCGTCGTCGGTGATCCGGGGCGGGCTCAGCAACTTCGCAACTTCCTGAAGTTGCGTGCTCAGCACTTTCGCCGCCGCGTCGTCCTTCTCCCTGTCGCCGCTTTCGAGCAGCACCCACACGGCCGACTCGCCCTCGAGAAGGCTGAGGGCGGCCTGCCTGCGCGCGGGTGAACTCACGACCGCCCGCGCCGCCTCCCGGGTAAGACGACCCGACCAGATCGCTTCGGCCTTCCCGCCCTTGGGCGGATAGCGCACGACGATGGCGGGCAGCTCCGCGGGGCGCTCGGCATCCGGCTTCGCCGAAATGTCAACCGCCCGCACTTCGACGTTGGCGGGAAACTTATCGTCCGAGCTGCGCTGCTTCAGCCACTCAAGGACCGCCCGGTCGCCCTCCGACAGCGGCGCAGCGTGATACACAAGCACCTCGTAGGCGTCGGGCGCCCATCGCTCGAGCGCGTATCGGAATACCGGCACGGTGCACGCCCGCGCCTCGTGCAGCGGCAGCGCCAGCCAGCAGGCAACGGCAATCGCAATCATCCTGTGAAAAGTGCCTATGCGCATCTCAGGGATCCCGGGTCAGGCCTTCTTGTGCACTTCCATTATATCACTTATCGCGCCATGTGTCAAAACACCCACCCGGTCGGCCACGAGCTGAGTCTCTTTTCGATTGTGTGAGACGTGGATCGTGGTGACGCCCGTTTGCCGCTGGATGGCGCGGAGTTCGTCGCAGAGGCTGTCGCGCGTCTCCTCATCTATGGCGCTCAGCGGCTCGTCGAGCAGCAGCAACGACGGTTTCAGCACCAGCGCCCGCGCGAGGGCCACCTTCTGCCGCTCCCCGCCGCTCAGGCCCACAGGCATGCGGTCGAGCAGGTGGCTGATGCCGAGCACGCGGGCTGTGCGCTCGACGGCCTCGCCCATCGTGCGCTTGCTTTCGTGCCGTACTTCGAGGCCAAACTGAATGTTTCGCCTCACGCTGCGGTTGGGAAACAACACCCCGTCCTGCGGCATGTAGCCGATGCTTCTTTCCCACGGGGGCAGATCGGTCACGCTTTCGCCGCCAATCCGAATCGCACCCGCCGCAGGCTGGAGGAGCCCGGCGATCAGCTTGACGATGATCGTCTTGCCGGCGCCGTTGGGGCCGGTGAGGACAAAGTACTCGCCGTTGCGGATCGACAGTTCCAGGTTTTCGATGGCGAACTCGCCGATGCGGAAAGAAACGCCCTTTAGCTGAACCCCGTTGTTCACCACAGGTATCCTTTCCCGCCCAGGCGCTTGAAGATGACCAGCACCGTCAGTGAGATCAGAATCATGCAGGCGCCGACCACCAGAGCGACATCGATCCTGCCGATGCTGATCTCGAGAAAAATCGTTGTGGGCATGATTTCGGTGCGGCCCCGCATCGTTCCGCAGACCAGCAGAACGGGGCCGAAAAGGCCGAAGATGCGCGCCCAACTGATGACCGCGCCCGCCACGAGGCTGGGGATGATGTTTGGCAGTACGACCTTGAAGAAGGTTTGGCTGCGGTTGGCTCCGAGGGTCATCGCCACGTCTTCGTATCGAGGGTCGAGGCTGTCGAAGCCCGCCTTGATCACCCGCACCGCGAACGCACAGCCGACGATGAACTGCACGAGTACGATTCCGAGCGGCTGGTAAACAAACAGCCCCTCCTCCACGATCCCGCGGTCGATCCAGCGCCCGATGGCCGTGTTGAAAAAAATGAGGACGCACAGCCCCATCACCAGGGGCGGGAGCACGATGGGCAGGTCGAGAATCGTGTCGGCAACGAAATGCCCGGGGAAGCGACGGCGCGACAGCACGTATCCCGCCGGCACGGCAACGGCAACCGACAGCAGCGCGGCGGCGACCGATGTGACAACGGAAAGCTTGATTGCATAGAGAAGCGCCGGCTCACTGAAGGCCTCGGCAACCGCCTTGCGCGTGATCGTCAGGAACACTCCCGAGACCAGCACGACGATCAACAGAAGATAGACCGCCAAGGGCACGGCGAGCAGGCGGTCGAATCCCCTCCCGTGAGGCGAGGAGCTGCTTTGCACGGGCTACTTCTCCGGTATTCTGAATCCGTGTTGTGCAAATAGCTCGCCGCACTGGTCCGTGGCGAACTCGTAAAAATTGCGGGCGGTTTCCTTGTCCCTGGCGCCGCTTGTAATGCCGATCGTGACCTTCACATTTCTCAGGTCGCTCTTGCCGTAGGTGGCAGACGTGATCGAATCGACGTACTCGTTCGGAATCGGGATGCTCTCCAGCTTCTCGGCGAAAAGCCGTGCCACGGGACGCCATACTATGCTCGCGTCCAGCAAACCGGTGCTCACGTCGTTGCACCGCTGTTGGTGGCCTTTCGTTTCCATCCGCACGTTCCTGAGAATATCTTCGCGATAGTCCAGCTTCTCGAGGATGTTGGTCGTTATCACGCCCGAGGTGGAATAATTGCGGTCGCCGACGCCCAGCCGCAGGCCGGGCCGGGCAAGGTCTTTCAATCCGCTGATGCCTTTGGGATTCGCCTTCGGCGCGATGATCACGACATCGAGGTAGCCGACCGTTGCCCAGGTGTCGATCATCCCCCGCTCGGCGGCCCACGCCATGAAAGGATCGTGGCAGATGTAGATGTCGCCCTTGCCCGTCTTCTCGATTTGGGCGCACAATTCACCCGATCCGCCGTACGTGGCGATCACCTTGTCATCGGAGAGTTCCGCATATCGCTCGAGGACATCCTCGAGGACCGCCCGCATCGACCCGCCGCACAGGATCAATACGTCTTCCTTATCGCCCGCCGGCAATATGGCAAACCCCGCCAATACGGCTATCGCCGCGAGCAATACAAGCCTCGCCGCCGCCGTGCCATTTATCGTTCTTGTGTGCATCAGCTCTGTGTCGATTCCTGGTCGTTCCGCGTGCGAGGGGGTAGGCCGTATCCCTTTTGGGTGAGAATACGCCGGCCTTCTTCCGATGCGATGAACTCGACGAACCGGCGCGCGGCGGCCACGTGCCTCGACGATTTCAGCACCACAACCGGGATCGGCGACAGGACGTTCTGCTCGGGCGGAATGGCCACCGCGTCGCCGTGCTCGGCGTACTGCCTGGCGTTGGCGTCCCACAGGATCACCGCGTCGACATTTCCCAACTGGATTGCCAATCCCAGTTCATTCACCGTGGCGCTCTTGGTGACAACGTTGCCCTTCAGGTCGTCGTAGGGAATGCCGTTCTTCTCGAGTATCTTGAGTGTTTTCTTGCCTACCGCGCACGAACGCTCGTCGCCGAACCCAAGGCGAAGGCCGACCCGCGCCAGATCGCGGAGTGATCGGATGTTTTTCGGGTTGCCCTTGCGCACGAATATCACGGGCACAAAATGAGCGGCGATCCGCTTGGTATCTTTGAGGGCCAGGCCATTCTCGATCGCCTTGTCCACGTACAATTCCGCGCCGGGCATGAACAGGTCGCCCGTCTGCAAGGCGCTTATCTGCCCCAGGAGGCGGCCGCTGCCGGCATAGGTTGCATTGATTTTCAGGTCGTTCTCGGCCTCGAACGCCTTGATCAGCGCCTCCGCCGCGGGCCGGATGCCGGCCCCGCAATACAGCGTCAGTTCCGTTGTCTCGAGGTGCGCGCCTGGGGCGGCCGAATCTTCATCGCCGCCTCGCCGCAAAGCAAATAAAACGCCCACCACACAGCAGATGAGTATTCCGATGACCACGGCAACGGCCGCTGATCTCACGCTGAATCTCCTGACGGGTCGGTTGTCTGCAAGCTTTCTATTCTACTCGGCGAGCAGCTCGATACCACTGATAATCGGCGTGTTGGTGGCGGTCGGGGCGGCGGTCTTGGGGATCAGCTCGAGGGTCAGCTCGGCCGATGCCTTGATCCCCCTGAACTCCTTGACCACCGTCCGATTCGGTCCGCCCGCTTCCTTTATGATGTCGAAATCCGCCAGCACCGTCTTGCGCTGGAGTTTCACGTCGAAGACGCGCTCTCCGGGCTTGAGTCGCGCGGGCTCGGCAAAATACAGGCGCACGGTGAAATCTCGTGCGGGGGCCGGCTTGATATTGTCGACAACATCAAGGAACCGCTGGCAGCGCCCGAGGCTCAGCGGTCCCGGGTCTCTCAGGAAAATCTGGCGCTCGCCAATGCCGCTGAGGTTTTGCGATACCATATTGATTGCGAGGGTCGCCGGATCGATATTTGCCTTGCGGAGTGTTTCAAAAGACACGGCGACCTCAGCCGTCCATCCTCCGCCGTCCATTCTCACCGCTGATTCCCACTCGCCGTTCCACTTCGCGTCGGCCCATCCCTGTTGAGCCGTTGGCTGGATGCCATCGTAACGGCCGCCGGCGCAGGATACCGCCAGTTGCGCGGCGATCTCGCGCCTCTTGTCCGTCAGGACGATTTCAATGTCATCGTCCAGCCATGGCTGAGCATCAACTTTATTCGTTTGCGTGGCGACCAGCGGCAGGGCTTTCTGTCCCGCCATCGCGGCCTCGCGCTCATATCCAAAATAGACCGCCGTGTTGTCGCTGCGGATGAACAACCGGACCTTCGGGTGGCGCTGGTCGGCGCCGGCATCGAAAGGCGCGGGCTCAGCGTCTTTCCAGCATGCATCGTCGAGCCTGCCGTCGATCACCGGCGGCTTCCGGCAGGGTGGCACGAACAGCCCGGCCCGGGTGCCGAGGCCTATCGCAACCGCGCCCGCCCCCCGGATGCCCGACGCCCCGACCCACGCCATCGGGCCCGAGGCAATGCTCGAGCTGTGACTCCGATACACGGCGAAGTCGTCCATCAGCCGGACCTTGATTTCAGGCGCCGGCCCGCCGACGAACGGCACCTCCAGCCACAATACACCATCGGCCGCCACGCGGTCGCCCGGTGCGCCGAAATTGATCCCCACCCGGTGAATCGGCTCGCGGCTCACGTCGACGGAGCTGAACGTCCACGTCTCGACGTCGGGATCATGGATCAATGCCAGCGACGCCTGGTTCTGGTAGCTGCACGTGCAGGTGCGCGTGTAGTCGGGCGCATTCAAGACGCCGTCGGCGGGAATGAGGTTCGACGTGCAGCCCGACTTGAACCCGCCGAGGTTGCCGGTGCCGCCGTCGCGCTCGAGATCGTAATAACCGGCGGCCGCCGAGCGGAACATGAGCAGGTTCTCGCAGGCGATGGCGGTGTTGCAGCCGTAGTTGCGCGTGAACGACCACGGGATCGTCTCGCCGGTGAGCGGGTGCTTGCGCAGCCGGCGCTTGCCGGTGAGCAGCTCGAGCGCGAATCCCTGCGTGATGATTGTGTCGTGATGCAGCATGCACGGGCCGCTGTAGCCCATCTCGGGATTCTGCCACAGCACTTTCCCGTCCGCGCCACGGTAGGCGATCATTCCCCTGCCTATTTCATCGGCGGCCCGGTCGCGCGCCTGGCTGCCGGCCTGCAGCAACACGTCGTGCTCGGCCGAATATCCCAGCCACGTTCCAAACACGTTCTCGTCGGTTTGCCACGCAACTTCACCTGTGGCGACGTCGAGCGCGTAAAGCTTCATCGGGGCGCCGGGCGCTATCCCGCGCCGCTGGAGCATGGCCAGCCTTGCTTCCGGCAGACCATCGGTGCAAAACAGCTTGCCGTTGCCGGCGACGATGGCGTTGTGCCGGAAGGAGTAGGCCGCGTTGCGCGTCCACAGCAGGTTGCCGGTGTGCCTGTCCATAGCGGCCAGTGCGGCGCCGGCCGACGCATAATCCGCAGCCACCGTCGCGCCCGGAATCTTCGTCAGCGCGGTCCTGTCAATGCCGTCATTTTCGCCGGCCGGGAAGAATACAAGATACGGATCGAGGGAGAAATCGCTGCTGCCGATGCCGGCGTTGTGGCCCTCGACAGCCAGCACGTTGCTGCCTTTTCGCAGGAGCCGGCGGGGCTCCTTTATCTCGAAGTACTCGTAGCCTGCTGCTTCGTGGCCGGCGATCCCGGCGGCTTTCGGCCCGCTGCCTTCCCCGACGCCGGCGCGCGCCACCTCCTTGCCATTGAGGTAAGCGATGAAGGCACCCATGAGACGCGTCTTACCCACACCCGTCGCTAACGCAAAGCAGAGCGACGGAAAGTCCCGCTCGAAGTCCTGCACGGTTTCGAACTGAGACTTAACGGCTTCTAGTGCCTGCTCTAAATCCTGGCCTTTTTCGAGGGGCAGAAT
>JABMSA010000072.1 GCA_013202185.1 Planctomycetota bacterium | reverse complement strand
TGCCTTCTTGGCGACCTTCTTCTTGGCGACCTTCTTCTTGGCGACCTCCTTGACCGCTTTCTTCACCGCCTTCTTCGTGGCTTTCTTTGCCTTCTTCTTTGCAGCTTTCTTTGCCATAGGCTTTTGTCTCCTTTATTGGCCAGCCATCACTGCAAACAACAAAATCGTACAGACTATAACGACAGAAAAAAGAAAGAACTTTAGAAAAAAAGGAGTTTTTGTTGCGATAGTCAATCCTTGCGCGAATCAGTTTTGCGCGGCGGTGCACATGGTTGGCGCGCCGGAATCAGGCGCAACTGCTTTTCGGAGTGGAAGGGAACGTTTCTATGGCGTGGCAGCCGTCTTGATGCGGTACGAGAATCGCGCTGCCCGGGGACGTGCGCTCTTGTTGCTTGTCGTTGCCCCGACGAGTGCACCGCGCGTGTGTATCTCAGACGTTGTCGTCGCCGGCGGCGTCGATTTGAATGTCTGCGTCGGGCAGGGCTGTTTCCATTTTGTTCTCGTGTTGTTTCTTTCGTTGTTCGTCTTCGGCTATTGCGCGTTCTATGATGCCCGATAGCTCGATGCCGGTTTTCGGCGAGTCGTCGTATTCAAAGCTGATTATCGGCGTGTAGCGAAGTCGGCGCAGCTTCTTGGCAATCTCTCGCTGCACGTGGCCGCGAGAGTGGCGCATTGCATGGGCCGTGAGCCTGGTGTCGACGTCTGAGCCCAGCACGGAATAGTATATCTTGGCGGATCGCATGTCGGAGGAGAGGTCGACTTTGGTGATGGTTACGAATCCGAGCCTGGGGTCTTTCAGCTCGAAGAGGATGATCGTGCTTGCGATTTCCTTGATCTGTTCCTGCACTCGGTCGTGTCTTATCGATGCCACTTTCAGGTTCTCCCGATTTGCCTGTCCGTGCGGTCAGGTGCGTTGGTGTGCGCGGTGACGTGTCGCGGTTTTACGAGTAGAATTCCATTTCGTAATCCACGAGTTCGGCGTGTGGGTTGGCAGACATGTGGTTGATGACGCTCGAGAGGACGGAGTTGACGAATTGCTGGTCGTTGCCGACGGCGGCCACGCCGATGACAGCCTGCTGGTGGCTGTCGAGTGCTCCTACTTCGGCGATGGAAACGTTGAACTTGTTCTTTATCCTGTCGCGGAGGCTCTTGATCACCCTCCGCTTGTCCTTGAGGCTGCGTGCTTCGCGTACCATCAGCCGGATCTCGAGCATTCCTGTTATCATATGAATCATGCGCAAGGCGTTGCGACGGAGGTGCCCGCGGGCCAGGCGGTTCGCCCGCGTTGGCCGTTTGTGCGGCTGCGTCGATCAGCTCAGCTTCCGCGCTATTTCTGTGACAATGTAGGTTTCGAGAACGTCGCCTTCTTTTGCGTCGTTGAAGTTCACAAGGCGCACGCCGCAGTCGAAGCCGGTTTGCATTTCGCGCGCGTCATCCTTTCCGCGTCGCAGCGAGAGTATCTTGCCGTCGTAAACGATGCGGCTGTCGCGTATGAGGCGTGCATTGTCTGTGCGTGCGATTCGGCCGTCGGCAACTCTTCCTCCGAGTATCACTCCAAACTTCGAGGAGCGGAAAAGGTTCGTTATGTTCATGTGCCCAACGATCTCTTCCTTCTTCTCGGGCTCGAGCAGGCCCTCGAGGGCCTTTTTCACGTCGTCGACGGCTTCGTATATCACCTGGTATTGCCTGATTTCCACGCCTTTTCCATCGGCGAGCGCCCTTGCTCGATCCTCGGGCACCACCTGGAAGGCCATTATCACTGCATCAGAGGCGTCGGCGAGGAGCACGTCGGACTCGGTAACTCCGCCGACGGCGGCGTGGAGTATTCTCACGCGGACCTCATCGGTGGAGAGGTTGTTGAATGCTTCGGCGATCACTTCGGCGCTGCCTTTTACGTCGGTCTTGAGGATGACGGCGGCTTCTTTGATCTTTGCCTCGGCCAAGTGTGTGAATAGCGTTTCGAGGGTTACGTGGCGGCGGCGCGCGAGGCCCTCTTCGCGCCGTTTGACCATCCTCTCGTCGGCGAGTTCTCTCGCTCGTTGAGTGTTGGCCGCGCCCTGGAGGCTGTCGCCGGCTTCCGGCACGATGTCCAGCCCCGATATTTCTACGGGCGCGGCGGGGCCTGCCGCGTCAACGGGGCGGCCCTGGTCGTCGTAAATGGCGCGGACCTTGCCGGTGGCTGCGCCGCATATGAGGTAGTCGCCGCAGTGGAGTGTGCCGTCTTGAACGAGCGCCGTTGCCACGACGCCTCTGCCTTCGCTGAGGTGGGCCTCGAGCACTGTACCCGAGGCAGCCTTGTTCGGATTGCATTTCAGCTCGAGCAGCTCGGCCTCGAGTGACAGCACCTCGAGCAGGTCGTCGATGCCCTGCCCGGTGACGGCGGAAACTGCCGCAACTTCGGTGTCGCCGCCCCAATCGTGCGGCACCATGTCGTGCTGCGACAACTGTTGCTTCACTCTGTCTGGGTTGGCCTCGGGCTTGTCGATCTTGTTGAGTGCAACCACGATCTGCACGTTCGCTGCCCGGGCGTGGTTTATGGCTTCAATCGTCTGGGGCATGACTCCGTCGTCGGCGGCGATGACGAGGACCACCACGTCGGTTACGTTTGCGCCCCGGGCGCGCATGGCGGTAAACGCTTCGTGGCCGGGAGTATCGAGGAATACGATTCGCTTGCCTTGCACTTCGACGGAGTACGCGCCGATGTGCTGGGT
>JABMSA010000812.1 GCA_013202185.1 Planctomycetota bacterium | reverse complement strand
TGATGGACCTGTTGCCGTGCTTGGCGACCTTGTATCCGGCCCCGGCGGTTACAATGGCTGCGGTAGTCGAGATGTTGAACGTGCCGCTGGCGTCGCCGCCGGTGCCGCAGGTGTCGATCACTACCGGCGCGGAGCATCGGATGCGCGTTGCCTTGTCGCGCATGACCTGGGCGAAGCCGCTGATCTCGCCCATCGTTTCGCCTTTCATCCTGAGGGCGGTTATCAGGCAGGCGATCTGGGCGTCGGTTGCGTCTCCGTTCATGATGAGGTCCATTGCGCCTGCAGCTTCTTCGCGCGTGAGGTCGTGGCCAGTGACGACTTTCTTGATGGCGGCTGTGATGTCTGACATTTGCATGCCTCCTGTGTTGAGGGGGCAGGCGATGTGCCCCCTGGCGGATGCCTTCCCGCCGGTGCAGGTGTTCAGAGAATTTCGGCGCCGTTTTCTGCGGCCACCACGTAAATGTGGGGGCTGATGCCCGTTGCTGCTTCGTATTTCTTTGCCAGTGCCTTGCCGAAATCGTCGACTTTCTCGCCGGCGACGAGGCTGATGGTGCAGCCTCCGAAGCCGCCCCCTGTCATCCGCGATCCAAACACGCCCGGCAGCTCGTGGGCGATGTCGACCATGAGGTCGAGTTCTTTGCAGGTCACTTCGTAGTCGTTTTTCAGGCTTTCGTGCGAGGCCGACATCAGCACGCCGAGCTGATAGACGTTTTTCTGCCTGAGCGCCTGCGCCGCTGCCATTGTTCGAGCGTTTTCGGTGATCACGTGCCGGCATCGCTCGAGCACCGGCGACTCGAGGTCCTGGCCGAACGTGTTCACATCTTCGGATGCGAGGTCGCGGAGGTTCCGGACGCCGTCGATGCGGCGCGCAAAGAAGGCTGCTCCCCGCTCGCACTGGGCGCGTCTTGTATTGTATTCTGATCCGGCAAGGGAATGACGCACCCCCGTATCGCTCACAACAAGCTTTACGGCGTCGGTGCGGCACGGCACTTGTTCGTGTGTGAGATTGCGGCAGTCGAGGAACAGGGCGTGGTCTTTTTCGGCAAAGAGGGCAACGTATTGGTCCATTATGCCGCAGTTGACTCCGGCGTATTGGCTCTCGGCCGTGCGGCAGAGCTGTGCGAGTGTGAGGCGGTCGACGTCGAGCTTCGACGCGGCACAGTAGGCAAGCGCAAATGCCACTTCGATAGCGGCCGACGACGACAGCCCTCCGCCGAGTGGAACGTTTCCTTCGACTGCGGCGTCGATGCCCTCGAGGACGTGGCCCCGGGCCTGGAGCACCTTGGCTGTGCCGAAGGGGTATCGCAACCACTGTGCGTTTTCGCATAGGGCTTCGGCGGAGAGATCGAAAGAGGCCGACTGGTCGTAGTTGACCGAGTGGATGTTGACGGTGGAGGAGCCATTGGGGCGCATTGCCACGAGCACGCTTCTGTCAATGGCAATGGGGAGCACGTAGCCGTCGGTGTAGTCGGTGTGCTCCCCTATTATGTTCACCCTTCCGGGTGCTTTTGTTATTGTTGTGTTTCGGGCGTTTCCAAAGGCTTTTGAAAAAGCCGCCCGCAGTTGCGCGATCCTCTGCTGCATCTCGATTTTCAAACCGCCGTTGGTTGTGAATTGCGGCCGGTGCTAGGCGGAGTCGCGGCGTTGCTCCGATTCGTCTTCCGGGGCTATCGGCTCAGTGCCCTTGATCATGGCCGGCGTGATGTTGAACGTGCAGGCGCCCTTGCAGTCGGGCAGTTCGAACATCGTATCGAGCAGCAGCTCCTCCACGATTGCCTTGAGCGCCCGTGCGCCGGTGTCTTTGGCCCGGGCTTTTCGCACTATCTCGACCAGGGCTTCGTCATCGAAGTTGAGCAGGGCGTTCTCCATCTCGAAGAACTTCTCGTACTGCTTGACTACGGCGTTTTTCGGCTCGAGCAGTATCCGTTGCATGTCGTCTTCGGTGAGGGGCATCAGCGGGCACACCACGGGCAACCTGCCCACGAACTCGGGGATGAGGCCGAAATGGACGAGGTCTTCGGTTTCGACCTGGCTGAGGAGCTCGGCCTTTTCGATGTCGTCGGACAGTTTGCCGTGGTCGTGATGAAAGCCCACAAACTTGCGTCCGATCCGCTTGCTGACGATGTCGTCGATGCCCGTAAAGGTGCCGCTGCAGATGAAGAGGATGTTCGTTGTATCTATCTGGATGTATTGTTGCTCGGGATGCTTGCGTCCACCTTGCGGCGGCACGTTTGCAACGGTACCCTCGAGCATTTTGAGCAGCGCCTGCTGAACGCCCTCGCCGGAGACGTCTCGCGTGATGGATACGTTGCTGGACGTCTTGCCGACCTTGTCGATTTCGTCGATGAATATGATGCCGCGCTGTGCGTTGGCTACGTCGAAGTCTGCGGCTTGCAGGAGTCGGAGTAGAAGGTTCTCCACGTCTTCGCCCACGTAGCCCGCCTCGGTGACGGTTGTTGCATCGCCGATGGCGAATGGCACGTCGAGGATGCGCGCCATTGTGCGTGCCAGCAGCGTTTTGCCCGAGCCTGTAGGGCCTATGAGGAGGATGTTGCTCTTTTCGAATTCGACGTCGTCGGCCGGGCCGGACCAGGAGAGTCTCTTGTAATGATTGTAAACGGCTACGGCCAGGGCTTTCTTGGCCTGGTCTTGCCCGATGACGTATTCGCTGAGGCGGTCCTTGATCTGAGCCGGTGTAAGTGGCGGCCGTGTGGGGGGCTCGGCGGCTGTATCGCGCGCTTTTTCCACCTCGAGTATGGCGCTGCAAAGCTCAACGCACTCGTTGCAGATGCAAATGCCGTGCGGCGCGGGGATCATCCGCTCGACCATGCGCGCGTTCTTGCCGCAGAAGGCGCACAGGTCCGTCAGCTTTCGGGTGGTACGCCGGTCTTTACCCACGGTTTACTCCTTGAGCGTTGTGATGACCGTGTCGACGAGGCCGTACTCTTTGGCCTCGCCGGCAGACATATAGTAGTCGCGATCGCTGTCGGCTTCGATTGTGCTTATGTCCTTGCCGGTGTGATGAGCGAGTATTGCGTGAAGCCTCTGCTTGGACTTCAGGATTTCCTCCGCCTGTATGGTGATGTCGGAGGCGCTTCCTTGCACTCCGCCCCAGGGCTGATGGATCATTACCCGGGCGTTGGGCAGCACATAACGCTTGCCATTGGTTCCGCCGGCCAGCAGCACGGCTCCCATGCTTGCCGCCATGCCGATGCATGTTGTCGAGATGTCGGGCTGCACGTATTGCATGGTATCGTAGATGGCAAGGCCCGAGGTGATCGAGCCGCCGGGGCTGTTGATGTATATGCTGATGTCGGCGTCCTTCTTCTCGTTCTGAAGGAACAGTAATTGTGCGATCACGAGGTTTGCGACGATGTCGTCGATGTCGGTGCCGATGAAAATGATTCGCTCTTTCAGCAAGCGAGAGAAGATATCGTAGGCCCGCTCGCCTCTGGCGGTTGTTTCGACCACGATCGGCACGAGGCTGTTGAAGTATTGATCTTTCATTATTATTTCACTCCTGTGTAGTCTTTCCTTCCTCGGGTTCTTCTTCGGGCTGCGGGGCGGGGTTGTCTTCCGGCGGCGCTTCCTCAACAGTTGCTTTTTCGATGAGGAGGTCGATGATCTTCTCGTCGCTGATGTCTTTGCGCATTGAGTCGAGGCGTCCTTCCGATTCCATCAGTTCCCAGAACCGATCGGCCTCGATACCGTAGCGGGCTGCAAGCTGGTCGGAGCGCGCCCGAAGTTCATCTTCGGTTACCAGAATCACTTCTTTCTTCGCTATTGCATCGAAAATGAAGTGAATCTTGACGTTCTTCTCCACCCCTTCGGCGCCTTCTTCGGTCACTTCGGCCAGCTTCTTTTCGATCTCTTCTTCTTCCATACGCTGGTACTTGAGATGTGCCCGGAGGCTGTTTCTGCTGTCTTCGGTTACCCGTTTCAGAAGGTCTTCGGGCAGGTCCATTGCAGTCATGTCGGCCAGTTGGTCTTTGATCTGACGCGCCAGGCCTTCGCGGGCTTCCGATTCCTTCATCCGCGTGATCTGGTTGGCGAGTTCTTCCTTGAGTTCGTCGAGAGAATCAAAGCCCATTTCTCCGGCCCATTCGTCGGTGGCGTCGGGAAGCAGGGGCCTTTTGACCTCCTTGATTTCGAGCTCCACGCTCACGTTCTTGCCGCGGTGATCTGCGAGAGTGAATGTATCGGGCAGGGTGGCTTCGAACGTCTTGGCGTCGCCGGCATTCGCGCCGGCCAGCTTGTCGGCCAGGCCCTCGATTGTCACACCCAGAATCTCGTCTCTCCCGACTGGCAGAGCAGCGTTTTCGCGCTTCCAGATCACCTCGCCATCGGCCTCGAACCGGATCTCGGCGGTGATCTGATCGTCTTGCCGGGCGCCGTCTTCTGCCACTTCCAGCGTTGCCGTGCGATGACGGTAGAAATCGACCCTGGTTTGCAGTTCCTTCTCGGTGGGCTGCACGGGTGCCTTCTTCAGGGCAAGCCTGGTGTAATCGGGGATTTCGAATGTCGGCTTCACCTCGACAACGACCTCGTAACTGAAGGTCTGGTCGACGGAAGGCTGATCGAGCTTCTCCTCGTC
>JABMSA010000811.1 GCA_013202185.1 Planctomycetota bacterium | reverse complement strand
TGGTTCCCATTGACTCCGTAAAACGCCCTGCATTTTGTCGGGGTGGATCGGCCGTCCGAGTTGTAAGTGCTGGCGTGGCAATGATTTAGGGAGAAATGTAATATGCAGGAATAATAAGGGCGTATAAAGGGCTCGGCGAGGGACTGCGTTGCGGCACGATGGGGACGAAGGATGCAACCACGATTCGTTGGCTTGCCTGAGCATAGTGAATCGACTTGAATCGCGCCTGCGGATTCCTATACTTGGCTTGTGTCGCATCCGCAGAAGCAAAACAACCCTGGGGTGCGTGATTCCACCCAACTCAGGAGGACCAACGGCATGGCTCGAAAAAAGGATCTCAATTCACTCGTGACTGCCCTGCTCGAGCACGCGGGCGAGGGCGCCGTGAGCGCGGATCAGTTGTGGGCGGCCGTCCGCAATGCAGTGGACCCGCTCGGGCTCATCAATAATCTCTCGGAAGCGATGCGCGTTTCTGCGGGCGAGACTGAGGCGCTCCTCGAACAGAATGATTTTGGCGACCTGGTGATGCAGGCGAAGATGGCCGCCGGCGCGCCGGGGGCCGCAGCGGGCGCCGCTGGGGCTGCCGTGGTCGAAGAGGCGCCGTCGCCGTTTCCCCAGCTCTTTTCCGTCGAGGCGAGGAGCCCCACGCCGATCGCCGGCGAACTGCAGGAGACGGTTGATAAGTTGGTCGGCAGCATCCTCCCGACCGTCGAGGGCGATTCGTTCGCGGAGGCGTACAGGGGCCACGTGCAAAAATTCTTCGACGGATTCATGAAAACGGATGCGCTCAGGATCAGGGATTACGTGGCCGATGCGTTTGGCGATGACGGGCCGACCTACCTGGTCAACTCGGGGATCGGCGCCAACGAACAGTCGAATCATTTCATCGCTCATCTCTACAATCGCAGCCCCGGGAAGAAGTGCCGGTGGCTGGTTGTAAACTCGCCCCGCCGGCTTGCCGAGCTGCCGGCGGACGCGACGGTCGACAATACGCTGTTCATGGAATTTTCCCGAAGCGGCAAGACCGAAGAGACCGTGAAGATCCACGAGTACACGCCGCGCGAGGCCAAACGAATCGTGTTTGCCAATGCCGGCCCGCTGCGGGAGTTGGGCGAGCGCGACGGCAACCTGGTGCTCGGGCTGCCCGACAACATCTCGGGTCGGTTCGGCCGCGACAAGACGCCTATCCTGCTGGCGCCGATGCTGGCGGCCGGCATGGAGGTACTTGACTTCTGGCAAGACATCGGAAAAGCCATCGAGGCGTTCGACCTGGCAGGCGCCGACGGCCTGCCGCTGCGGATCGGACGATTCATCTATGCCCATCAGAAGGCGCGCGGCACCAATCACGTGTACCTGGCCTGCAACGACGACGCCCTGATCATGCTGGGCGACGAGTTCACGCAGTTCTGGAACGAGGGCGTGACCAAGGACGACAACGATGTTACGATGTCGCGCTATCTTGGCCTGCCGCGCGATTCGCACATGAACCTCGAGGGGATCCTCGCCAACCACAAGACGAAGATGGCCGTGTGCCTCTTCACCGACACGCCGGTCGAGGGCGAGCTGCATCCATTGGTCCGCGAGGAGATCGATCCGATCAATCCCGACCATGCCGGCCTGCGCTTCGGCGACGAAGAAATAATCCTCGCCGAAGCAAACTACGTGCGCCTTTCGGAGCTGATGCCGTGTGTCAGGATCACGCTGCACGGTCGGCCGTCGCTCGAGCACGCCGCCGTCATCGGCCAGCTCTGGGCCGACATCACCTTCTGGTATTCGCGGCTGATGAACATCGACCCGGGCTCGAACCCAGAGGTGAAGGTGGTTCGCGAGCGCGCTGCGACGCTGCTTGCCAGGGGGATCGCGCACAGTGCGGCGCCGCCGGCCTGAATGCCATGGGCAAACGCGGTTACAGGCGTTCGATCAGTGCGGCATAGAGGGAAGTGTTGCGGACCACCCAATATGCGAGTATGACAACCAGCACTCCCCGGATGAGGGTCGGCCTGGGCCCAATGCCCGGGAGCGGGCGGCCACGCACCTTGGTCGAAACGTAGGAAGCAAGGGAATACATCAGGTAGGGCAACGAAAGCACCATCAGAGGATTCAACTTGAAGGCCGCACCGACGTTGCCGTGCAGCAACAGATGAGACGCACGCAACGAACCGCACCCCGGGCAATTCAAACGTGTGACGAACCGGAAGGGACACGGCGGACAGAACGAACAGCCGGCAGGATCAACGGCATACAGAACAACGGCCGCCGAAACGCCCGCAACGAAAACGATCAGGGGGAATATCCATTTGCGGTTCATAGTCGAAGGCCTGAAGCAAGGGGCCGCGCGGGAGAGATGCGTGGGCATATCACGATCCCGATTATACCGGCCGGCGGCTATAATACAAACAGAATCTTCCGCACAGGAATTGCGCCCCCGTGTGCAATCACGGCCGCGCAGGAACGCTTCGACAACATCCGCCGGCCACATTTAACCGTTGATTCAGAGGCCATTGGCGATATAATCAGATAGTGGTCAAGCTTCCCGCGCATGGCTTTCGGGCTTCCCGCGCACGGCCTTCGGGTGGCTGTTTCAGTGGCTCGGACGGTGATATGCCGAATGTAAGGAAACGCATATTCTGGGCGTTTGTGCTTGCCGGGTGCGTTGCCGTCCTGACAACGGCGCGGTGTCTTGTGCCCGATCCGCGCGGGCTCGGCACCCACGTGCAACTCACCTGCGGGCGGTGTTTGTTCGATCGGATCGCCGGCATCCCCTGTGCAACGTGCGGGATGACCACGAGCTTCGCTCACGCAACCCGGCTGCAAATGAAGAAGGCGTTCGCGGCACAGCCGTTCGGTGCGCTGCTTTGCGTTGTGGTTGCGGCGTTGGTGCCGGTGGCCGTTGTTTTTCTGGTGGGAGGCCGTGGCCCGGCTTTGTGTATTCCGCCCGACTGGACGCTGGGCCTGATACTTGTTTTTCTGATTGCCGGCTGGGCGTACAAAGTATTGACATCCTCAGGAGTCATGTGAGGCAGCTTATGAAAAGATGTGTTTACGTTGCGTGTGCCGTTTTGATGCTTGCGCTGCTCGGCGGCTGTAATGCGTTGTACATATTCCAGGGAAAGCACATGGTCAAGGCTCAGTACAAGCCCAAAGGCAGGACGATGCTGATTGTTCCTTTCAAGGATCCTGCCTATGACTACTTCGAATCGGACGAGGGAAGCAGAATAGCCTTAACCGCCGGAGTGTATATTCAGCTTCACGAGATAACCCCGTTCAAGTACGCCGGCTACCTCCCGGCGAGTGTTCGGGCTGCTTTCGAGCAGCACAAGTCGGCGTTGCACGAGGCCGTGAAGGCTGTGGCCGACGTCACGGATTGCGAGCTTGTGCTCATCGGCCAGATCGAGGAGCTGCCGATTAACAACCCGCGCAATGTCGGTGTTGTGAGGGGCTACATGAAGATGAGCGCCCAGCTTTACGATGTGGCCGACGGAGCCAACGTTGTGTGGAGTATGCCGCACGAAGAGATCGTTTATCCGGAGGGGCGCGAGTACGATTGGGGCATCCCCGAAACGGACCTCTCACTAGACACGTTGAGGCAGAAGCTGCTGGAGGCAGCCGGCAAGAGAATAGGCAAAGCCTTTCACGATCACCTGGAAAACATTTCAGATTAAGCTGATTGCCCTTGCGAAGAAGGCTGCGGAAAACTTTCATGAAAGCAAATGTGATAGCCATTGCATGTGTCGCGGTTGTTGTTCTGGGCGCCGGCTCCGGGTGCCGTCAGTTCATAGACGATCAAATGGTCAAGGCCCAGTTCGACCCACGCGGCAGAAAGATAGTGATAATCCCGTTCAAGGACCAGGTATATGACTACTTCGAGTCGGACGACGGCCACGCCGTTGCGGATCACGCCGGGTATTATATCTCGGCGCAGGGAATAACGCCGGTGGCATACGAGTTATGGCTGCCGCCAAGTGTGCCGGCACTTTACAAGGCAAACGCAGCCTCACCGCAAACCGCATGGAAGGAGATCGCAGAAGTGCTGGGATGCGATCTGGTGCTCGTCGGGCAGATCGAAGAAATCGACGCAGGCACCCCCGATGCGCCCAAGCTCGATAAAGGCACCTTGGAACTGAGCGCCCGCCTGCTCGATGTCAGGCAAGACTGCAAGGTCGTGTGGCGAATGGATCATGGCAAGGTCGTTTATCCGGAAGAATGGGAAGCCGATGAAGTGGTGCCCGTCGACAAGTTGTCCAGCCAAAGCCTCAAGACACAATTGCTGATACGAGCGGGCGAAGCCGTGGCAAGAAACTTCCACGACAGCCCGGGCCCGGCGAAACATTAGCGGCGCAGCCGGCTGCCTCCGCGCCCCGTGGCCTGCCGGCCGCCACCGTGACAAGGAGACCAAGCACATGGACTGCGAAAAGCTCGACAAGGAATTCGACCTCTTGTCGGAAGCCTTCGTGAAGGCGAGGGATAAGTACGTCGTGGCGTATCAGTTGATCGCCAACCTGCTGGCGGCCCTGGTGTTGTCCGTCGTCGGCGGCATTGCTCTGATGCTGCTGGGCAAGCAAGGTTCGGTGGCGGCGTTTTTTGGTTTCATCATCGGCGTCATCGCGCTCGGTGCCGCGGGCCTCATACTTTCGGCGGGCGCAGGCGCCGTGCATCGCCGGGTGTTCTTTCCGCCGGAGTCTTCGTATGAATCGCCGTGGGAATCGGCGCCGCAGTTCCTTCGGCGCAATTGCACGGCACTGGCCGGCGGATACTGCGTCGCCTACGCGGCGCTGGTCGTGGCGGCGTGCATCCTGTTGATCCCGGCAGGTGCAGCCAAACCCGGGTCGTGGCTGCTGGGGCAGGTCATGTTTGCCGTGTTGCTGATCCCAATGGTAATCGTTGCTGCTGCGGCGATCTTCACTTTGCTCGTGGGCATTTTCGCGGTGCCGGCGGAGGTGGCCCTCAGGGAGCAAGACACCAAAACAACAGTCAACAGATTTGTGTCCGGCGCATTCCGACTGCCGCGCAACTGCCTGTGCCACTTCGCTATCGCATTCGTAGCGGCGTCGCTGGTGGCGTTGCCGATATTCACCCTGTTGCGTGCCTCTTCGCTTTTCCTCTACGCTCTCGCCGGCGCCGTCGCGGGTGTCACGTTTACAGGGGTTCCAATCGCCCTGATGGCCTTCTTCTCGAGCCTCCTGATAGCTGCGGCGGCCGCGCTGCCGATGGCTTACTTCACCGTCATCGTCGGGCTCAAGTATCGCAAGGCCGCCGAAGCCGAGGAGGAAGCCGCCACCGACGACGCCGAAAGCTGAAGGAAGCCAGTATTTGATCACCGAAGAGTCAATCATCAACAGGCAGGCGCGCGTCGGCGTGATCGGCATGGGATACGTTGGCCTGCCGCTGGTGCACGCATTCTGCGACAATGGCTTCGAGGTGCTCGGATTCGATATCGACCCCGCGAAGGTAGAGCGCCTCAACAGGGGCGAAAGCTACATCAAGCACATTCCGTCCGAAACGATAGCCGGCCTCGTGGCTTCCGGCCGCTTTTCGGCAACGACCGACTACGCGCAGATAGGGCAGGCCGACGCGATACTCATCTGCGTGCCTACCCCCCTGACAAAGACCCGCGATCCGGATTTGTCGTTCGTCGAGTGCACGGCCCGGTCGATAGCAGAGCATCTTCGCGAGGGCCAGCTCATCGTGCTCGAGAGCACCACCTACCCGGGCACCACCGACGAGGTCCTGCAGCCCATCCTCGAGACGAGCGGCCTCGAGTGCGGCGCCGATTTTTACCTTGCCTACTCGCCGGAGCGCGAAGACCCCGGCAACCCGAAATATTCCGCGCGCAACATTCCCAAGGTAGTAGGCGGCACAAACGACACAAGCTGCAAGCTCGCGGCCATGCTCTACGATCAGGTTGTTGTATCGGTTGTCACGGTCAGCTCCACGCGTGAGGCCGAAGCCGTCAAGATGTTTGAAAACATCTACCGCAGCGTCAACATCGCGCTCGTCAACGAGCTCAAGATAGTGTTCGAGAAAATGGATATCGATGTATGGGAGGTTCTCGAGGCCGCCTACACCAAGCCGTTCGGATGGCATCCGTTTTACCCGGGCCCGGGGCTCGGCGGGCACTGCATCCCCATCGACCCTTTTTACCTTTCGTGGAAGGCAAGGCAATACGACACTCCCACGCGATTCATCGAGCTTGCCGGCGAGATCAACAGCACGATGCCCGCACGCGTGGCAGACAAGGTCATGCGTTCGCTCAACAGGCGCGGCAAGCCACTGAAAGGATCGAAGGTGCTGGTGCTGGGGGCGGCATACAAGCCGAATGTCGACGACATCCGCGAGTCGCCCTCGCTGAAAATCCTCGAGCTGCTCGAGCGCGAAGGCGCCGTCATCGGCTATCACGATCCGCACATACCGGCGTTCCCCGACCTGAGAGACTCGCACCTCAGGCTCGAGTCCGTGAAGCTCGACGAACAAACGCTGCGCGAGCAAGACTGCGTGGTGATTGTTACGGATCACTCGGCATACGATTACGAATGGATCGTCGAGCACGCCGACCTGATAGTGGACACCCGCAACGCCACCGCCCACATAACAAGCCGCCCCGGCAAAATCGTAAAGGCATAGGCCGCAGGGGAAATGGCCTTGGGTGAACTGAAACGATTCTCGCGCAACTCCTTCTTCCTGGGCCTCTCGTACGCGCTCAGGTTTGCGGCCGGCCTCCTGGTCACAGTCTTCGTTATCAAGCGGGTCACGCCTGAGGATTTCGGGCGCCTCTCGTTTGCGCTCACGCTCTCCGCGTTTTTCGGCGTCGCCGCCGACTTCGGCCTCCACACGCTCACCGTTCGCAACATCGCGCAAGATGCATCTCTCGCGCCGCGCTACTACCGGAATATCCTGACGCTGAAGATTCTCCTTTCCGTCATCGCGTTTGCAGGGATAGTTCTGTTCGTCAATGTTCTCGGCTACCCAAGCGAGACAAAGCTCGTGGTGTATCCGATCGCGGCGTTCATGTTCATCTCATCGCTGGGCACGTACCACTATTTCCTGTTTCGCGGCCTCGAGAGGATGGACCTCGAGGCCGGCGCTTCGCTGGCACACAACGCCTCGCTGATCGTGTGCGTTCTCGGAGTGATGCTGCTTGCAGACGGCAAGTTTCCTGTCTCTGTCGGCTATGTGACCACCGGCTATCTCGCGGCCGGCATAATCTCAACGGTGATCATTTTCGCGCTGCTGGGCCGGCACGTCGGCAGGCCGGGGCTGAGCGTCGATCCTGCCTTCTGGGGAAAGCTCCTCAAGGAATCGAGCTACTTCGCCTTCTTCGCAATGCTCGGCCTGATCTACATCCACGTGGATACAGTGATGCTCTCGAAGCTGAGGCCCGACCCGGAAAAAGAGATTGCGCTCTACCAGGCGCCGGTTCGCCTGCTGGGGGCCGCCGTGATGATCGTCGCCGTTGTCATCAACGTTTATCTGCCGATCCTCTCGAGGCGGTTCAAGGGGCCGCGCGACGATTTCATATCGCTGGTGAAAACCCTCAACCGCATCGGCGTAACGCTGATTGCACCGATCGCCGTTTTCACCATGATCTACAACAAGGAGATCGTCGAGTTCTTCTTTCGAAAGGAATACGAGGAATCGGGGCGAATCCTGGTAGTGCTAAGCCTTGCCACCCTTGTGTGGTTTGCACCGCCCTACGGAGTGGTATTTGCGGCGATGGACAAACAGCGGATAAACTTCTTCGTGGCGGCGGCGTGCGCCGGGGCCAACGTCGTGCTCAACCTGATATTCATTCCGCGATACGGCGCCATCGCGGCGGCGGCTACCACGCTGGCCACGTACCTGCTGCAAAAGGCCTTCTATGCAGCCTTCAGTCGCAAGTATCTTGGCTCGGCTCTTATCAGCCCACGGTTTGTGGCTGCCCTGCTGCTGTGCGCCGCGCTGGCCGGCGGCCTGACGCTCACCAACCTTCACCTTATCGCGGCAGGGGCGGTGTTTTGCGCGCTCTACGCGGTCTTCAGCTATCTGCTCATACTCAGCCGCGAGGAGAAGCTCCTTTGCCTCAGACTCGCGGGCCTCACAAAAGCACAGGAGGTGCAAGGGTGAATCAGGTCCGTATCCTTTACTTGTCGGACACCGGCGGCCAGATGGGCGGCGCCGCCGTAAGCCTGGCTCTGCTGCTCAAGCGGCTCGACCGCTCGCAATTCGAACCCTATGCCCTGCTTGGCTCAGACGGCGATTTCGCGGACGTGCTGCGCGATTCCGGGGTAGACGTCACCATATCCGACTTGAAGCCCATCGCTCGAACGTACAACCCGATGCTTCTCTTGTGCTACCTGTGGCGTCTTATTCGCGGCTGCCGCACCGTGACGAAGCTCTGCCGCGAGAAGAACATCGACGTCATCCACGCCAACGACAATACCGTCGCTTTTTTCGCCGTGCTCCCCGCCAAGCGCCTCGAGATAAAAAGTGTGTGGCACGTGCGCAGCCCGGTCAGCCGTCTCGGAAGGATCGGCGCGTACCTGATCAAGCATTGCAGCGTCCTCGTCTCGTGCTCGCAGGCTACGGCCGAGCCGTTCATCGAATCGAGCCCCGAGTGCGGCGAAAAGACGTTCGTCGCGTATGACGGCGTCGACGTATCCCAGCTCCTCGAGCGATCCGCGCAGGCATCGATTCGCGAGGAATACGAAATCTCGCCCGACACGCCGCTGGTCGGGGTCGCCGGCAGGATAACGCGCAGCAAGGGGCAAGACGTTTTCATCAAGGCGGCCGTCGTTGTGTCGGAGCTGCATCCCAAGGCCAGGTTCATCGTCGCCGGCGGACCGGTGGCGGGCAGCCGCGAGGCGCTCGCCGCAGACGAAGGCTTCGGCCAGGAGATCAGGCAGCTCGCCGAAAAGGTCGGGATAGCCGAGAAGGTGATCTTCACCGGCTACCGCCACGACACCCCCGCCGTCATGAAAGACCTCAACGTGCTCGTCGTGCCTTCGCGCCGAGAGCCGCTGGGCCTCGTGGCCCTGGAGGCAATGGCCCTGGGCGTGCCTGTGGTGGCATCGAACGTCGACGGCCTGCGCGAAAGCATAAAGAGCGAAACCAACGGACTTCTCGTGCCGGCCGACGCAGCCGGCGCACTCGGCATGGCAATCTCGAGGCTCCTCAAGGACCGCGCCCTGGCCAAGCGGCTCGCCGAAGAAGGCAGAAGAACCGTGGGGCGCCGCTTCACCGCCGACGCCCACGCGAGTGCAGTCGCCGATATCTATCGCGTAATGCTGAGGACGGATAAATGACGCCTTTGAGGATTCTCACAGTAGCCGGCTGGATGCACCCCGACGCCGAAGGCGGCAGCTTCAGGTTCGTCTACGAGCTGAACCGCGCCCTTGCGCTGCGCGGCCACAGGCCCACGATCCTCACCGGCCGGGTGCGCGGCGACCTCCCCCTGGAAGAAGACCTCGACGGCATCCGCGTGGTGCGCTTCCCCGTGAAGACGTCCGGCACCGCCGCCTTTTATTACAGCACGTTTGCCCACGTGCGCCGCAGTCTTGCGGAGCTGGCCGGCGGCTGCGAAATCATTCATACGCACCATCCTGTTTCGGCATTCTCTACGGCCTATTCCATCGGCGAGAATATCCCGATGATCCACACGCAGCACATCGCATACTTCCTCGAGTATCTCGATCGCGTGACGGGCGGAATGCCCACTGTCACCGGCGGACAAAAGCTCGCGGCCGCGCTCCTGAAACGAATGGAAGCGTACACGCTCAACAAGTGCAGGGGCGCGGTTGTGCTGAGCGATGCCGTAGAGCAGCAGATTGCCGAACACTTCCCCAACGCCACCGACAAGGTAGTGAAAATCCCCGGCGGCGTCGACCTCGAGTTCTTCTCGCCCGCCGGTTCAAGGCTGGAAGCGCGAGAGCGCCTGGAGCTTCCGCAGGATCGGCAGATACTGCTGACCGTCCGCAGGCTCGAGCCGCGAATGGGCCTCGACAACCTCATCGATGCAATGCCTGCCATCCGCGAGGAATTTCCCGCGTGCCTGCTGCTGATCGGCGGGCGCGGCTCGCTCGACGACACACTGCGCACGCAGGCGGCGGAGGCCGGCCTCGACGATGCCGTTCAATTTCTCGGGTACATAGATGAAAATGATCTGCCGACATACTATCGCGCGGCCGACGCCTTCGTGCTGCCCACACGCGCGCTCGAGGGATTCGGCATGGTAACGCTCGAAGCCCTGGCCTGCGGCACCCCGGCTATCGTAACGCCCGCGTGCGCTGCCCCTGAAGTGCTGGAACCATTCGATCCGAGCCTGATTGCGGCGGGCGTCGAGCCAGCACACATCGCCGATGCGATCATCAAGTTTCTCAACCGGGCCGACCGCGAAGAGCTTGCACAGCGCTGCCGTGCGCATGCAGAAAACTTCTCGTGGGATGCCATCGCGGAACAATATGAGCAAGTTTACCAGCAGGCCGTCGATGCCGGCGTCGAAGCGATTTGACATCGCACTGTGGTCGATCATTCTGCTCGCGCTTGCGGTGCGCCTTGTTTACGTGCTGGTTCGCGCACCGGATGGCATCCACGGACCCGACGCCGAGCTGTACGACAGAATCGCCTGGCGCCTCATCACGGAAGGCCGTTACATCGCGGAGGATCACCTGGGCGGAATGTCGCTCGCAACACGCCCGGCGCTGTTTCCGGTCGTCTTGGGCGGCCTCTACGCAATCTTCGGGCATGCGTTTTTGGCTCCGAAGATGTTTCACTGCGTGTTGGGCGCGCTCACTTGCGGGCTGACGTATTCCCTGGGGCGGGAGGCGTTTGACCGCCGAGCGGGTATCTTCGCGGGCGTCGGCGCGGCAATCTTCCCGCAGTTGATTTACTACTGCGGCACGATCACTACCGAAACGTTCCACATATTCCTTCTCACGTGCGCGATGCTCCTGCTGCTGATGGGGTCCAGGCGCAACGTCCGCGTCACCGCATGGCTTGCCGGCGGCGCGGTCCTGGGGCTTGCCGTGCTTGCGCGCTCGGCGATGCTGGGCCTGCTGCCGGTGCTCGGCGTGTGGCTGCTCGTCGTCACGCAGAGCAAGCGCGCCGCCATAGCGCGGTTCTTGCTCGTGGCCGTCGGAACCGCCGCCGTGATGTCGCCGTGGATCATCCGCAACTACGCAGCCCTGGGCCGCTTCGTGCCCGCCACCACGGAAGGCGGCTACACCTTCTGGCTGACCAACAACCCCCGGGCCACCGGAGGCGGCAAATGCTACCTTCCGGAGGACGTCACGCCGTTCAAGGGCCTTGACGAAGTGGAGGCCGACCGGCTTTTCTACAGGATGGGATTCGATTTCATTCGCAGCCACCCGGGCCGGGCCGCGCAACTTTTCGTTGCGAAGTTTGGCAGGCTGTGGCGCCTGTGGCCGCACGCGGATGAGCCCGCCGTCGGCGTGACTAATGCCATCATCGGCGGAGTGTCGTTTGTGCCCGTGCTGCTGTTGGCCGTCATCGGCGCGGCGATGTCGTGGGCCCGACGCCGCGACCTGCTGCTGTTCTACTGCCTGATCGGCTACACCACGGTCGTTTACTGCGTTTACATGGCCGTCACTCGCTACCGTGCTCCGCTGATGCCGGTGCTGCTGGTTTTGGCCGGCTTCGCCGCCGCACGGTTTCTCGACCGCGTCAGGAAGGTGCCAGGCTCCAAATGACAACGGCAGCTCTGCATAGCGATTACGACATCATAGTTGTGGGCGCGGGCCACGCGGGCTGCGAAGCGGCGCTTGCGGCGGCCAGGATGGGTGCGCGCACGCTGCTGCTGACGATCGACCTCGACGCCGTCGCGCGTATGTCGTGCAACCCCGCGATCGGCGGCCTGGCCAAGGGCCAGATGGTGCGCGAGATCGACGCACTCGGCGGCGAGATGGCGAAGGTCATCGACGCCACGAGCATCCACTTTCGCATGCTCAATCGCGGACGCGGCCCCGCCGTGTGGGCGCCCAGGGCCCAAGCCGACCGCCGCGCTTACGCCATCGAGATGAAGCGCCGCATCGAGGAGCAGCCGGGCCTCACACTTCGCCAGGAGCTAGTGGAGTCGCTCGTCACGGATCATGGGCGGGCCGCAGGCGTCGGATGCCGAAGCGGCGCCAGGTATAGCTGCCGGGCACTGGTACTTACCACCGGCACCTTCCTCAAGGGCCTCGTGCACATCGGCGACACGTCGTTCGCCGCCGGCCGGCTCGGCGAGCCCGCATCGAACAGCCTTTCCGACTCGCTCCGTTCACTGGGGCTTGAGGTGGGCCGGCTGAAGACCGGCACCCCTCCTCGCGTCAACGGTCGAACCATTGATTTCGACGCGCTCGAGCCGCAGCACGGCGACGATCCTCCCCTGCCGTTCTCGTATGCCACCCTCGAGCACAGGCGGCCGTCGGTGCCTTGTTACATAACCCATACAAACGAGCGCACGCACGAGATCATCCGCGCCAACCTCGATCGGGCGCCGCTCTACAGCGGCCGGATAACGTCTGCCGGGCCGCGCTATTGCCCGTCGATCGAGGACAAGATAGTGCGGTTTGCCGACAAGCCCGGGCACCAGCTTTTCCTCGAACCCGAGGGTCTGAACACACACGAGATCTATTGCAACGGCATCTCCACGTCGATCCCGATGGACGTGCAACTCGAGATGGTCCATAGCATTCGCGGCCTCGAACACGCCGAGATAATGCGGTTCGGATATGCGATAGAGTATGACTTCGTGCCGCCTACGCAAACAATGCCATGGCTGGAGAGCAAGGCGTGCGAAGGCTTGTTTCTCGCCGGGCAGATCAACGGCACCTCCGGCTACGAGGAGGCCGCCGCGCAGGGGCTGATGGCGGGAATCAATACAGTGCTAAAGTTGCGCGGCGACGAGCCGTTCATATTAAGTCGATCCGAAGCCTACATCGGCGTGCTTATCGACGACCTCGTCACGCTGGGCACGCAGGAACCGTATCGAATGTTCACCTCGCGGGCCGAGTACAGGCTGATGCTGCGACAGGACAACGCCGACCGCAGGTTGATGCGTCACGGCCGGCGGCTCGGGCTGATCGGCGATGAGCAGTGGCGCAGACTGCAGCACAAGGAAGCGGCCATCGCGAGCACGTTGGATTACCTCGCGAAGGCATCACACGAGAACGTGGCGCTGCTGCGCATTCTGCGGCGACCGGGCATGACGTTTTCCGACGTCGAAAAGCTCGATGGAAAGCTGAAGAACCTTGGTTTATCGGACGACCTCAAGCAACAGCTCGAGATCGAGGTGAAGTACGACGGCTACATCAAGCGCGAGCGAGAGCGCATCGAAAAGATGAAAAGGATGGAAGATCGCCGCATTCCGCCGGACCTCGACTTCACGCAGATCAAGGAAATCCGGTTCGAGTCGCGCGAGAAGCTTTCGCTGGTCCGGCCGGTGTCGCTGGGCCAGGCGTCGCGCATCTCGGGGGTCACGCCGGCCGACATCAGTATTCTCATGATTTACCTGGAAGGAAAAAAGAAGGTATGTTGAGCAAATCAGCTTCCGAAGAAAGCTCAGGGGCGTCTCGCCGACGGATGCTTGGCAGGTGGTACATGCGCGTGCCGTTCGAAATAGCTGCCATATTGATCCTGTGGTTTTTCGTCATCCAGGTGCGGCCGACCCGCGGCCACAGCATGCTGCCAGCGCTCAGGGAAGGCGCTTATGTGTTTCTGGATAAGGTCTCGTATCGCTTCCGTGCGCCGGATCGCGGCGACGTGATCATTCTCAGGGACAACGAGGAGCCGCCAGAGCTGTACTGCAAGCGCGTGATCGGGCTGCCAAAAGAAATAATCGAAATTCGGCGCGGACAGGTCTATATCAATGACGTGCCGCTGCACGAGCCGTACATAATATCTAACACGTTCTGGGAGCTGCCTCCCATCCGCATCGGCGAACGACAGGTGTACGTGATCGGAGACAATCGCGGCATGGCGATGGTCAGCCATTTTCAGGTGCTGGTGGCATATCGAAACATCGTCGGCAGGCTGATCGGGAGGGGACAAGAGTATCCCCTGGAGATGAACCAATGAGACGGCGATACGTTGCGCTCGGTGTTGTTGTGTTCATAGTCGCCGCCCTTGTTGCCTACACACAGTTGCTCGATGACCTCGCAGACGATGAAAGCCTAATCCGCAGTGCGATCCGTACCATCGCCGATTCGGCGGAGGAGCGCGACCTCCGAGCAATCTCGCGGCATGTTCACGCCGACTTCCACAGCGAAGCACAGAACATGGACCGCGCCACGGCGATGGCCGTTCTCAGGCGGATATTCCTGTCGTATCCGGTCATCCGCGTGAGGGTGCGCGGCGTGAGCGTGAAGATCATCGACGAGACTACAGCCGAAGCCCGGTTCATAGCCACAGTTCGAGCCGCCTCCAGCGCCGCCTCCAGCGGAGAGAACCTCCTGCGGCATCGCGGCAGCGAGAGATTCCTCCTCACTTTCAAGAAAGAAGGCGACCGCTGGCAGATCATTCGCAGCCGGATTATCAGGTCAACGGCCGACTGAATCGCCCCATCCTCCCACGCCCGGTGCACCCCGATCACACTTTACGATAGACAACGCCCCCCGCGTGCCGTTATATGAATCAGGCGAGGGGCCGCCCCTTAACGATAGTTCGGGAGGAGAATATGCACGCATCCGCCGCTCGGTATGTGTCTGTCGGAATCCTCATGATTCTCGTTCTTGCGTTGCACGCATGCAAGAGCATGACCACCCGGGGATCCGCAGTTATGGAGAACGGCAGGCTCCGCATCAATCTCAACGGCCAGTGGCTGATCGCATTCGATCCGCAGAACGCCGGCGAGCAGCAGGGACGGGCCAATGAGCCGCCGGTGGACGTGAGCAGTATCGCCGTGCCCGGGGCGTGGCAGAGCACAAAGGCGGGCGTGGGATACAACGGCGTTGCGTGGTACTACAAGTCGTTCGACATTCCGGCCGAAATGACCGGACGGCTGAGGCTGTGTTTTGAAGATGTGAATTATCACGCGAAGGTGTGGCTCAACGGGCGCTACGTGGGCGAACACGAAGGGGGCTATGTGCCGTTCGGCTTCGAGGTAGGCGCCACTATCCGCCCTGGATTGACAAACGACCTCGTGGTGCGCGTTACCGACACCCCGCGACTCGAGTACGTTGACGGCCTGAACCTCTACCAGGTGCCGCACGCCAAGGAAAGCTGGTACGTCAACTTCGGCGGCCTCTGCGGCAACGTGTACCTCACCGAGCACGACGACGCCTGGATCGAAAATGTATTTCTGATTCCGGACGTGGAGACGCCCGCGATCATCGTTCAGTGCACGCTCGGCGCCGATGCCGGGGCACAGCCTTTCGTGCTGGCCGCGTCGGTATCTTCAGCGAAAGACGACAACGCCGAATACGGATCTGCTTCTTTCACGGTCGACCCGGGAAAGCACCGGACTTTTGCCCTCAAGATACCTCTTCGCGAGAAGCTCCTGTGGTCGCCCGAGCACCCGTTTCTCTACAGGGTTTCAGTGAGGCTCGTCAGAGGGCAGATCGTTCTCGATCGGGCCGCCGACACCGCAGGGCTGCGAAAATTCGACGTTCGCGACAACAATTTCTATCTCAATGGCAGACGGGTGATCCTCAACGCGGTGATCAATCAGCCGTTCTTTCCGGATACTCTGTGCCGCCCGCCGAACGAAGAATGGTGCGAAAAACAGGTGAGGCTGATCAAGGAAGCGGGCTTCAACGCGGTGCTCAACCACGTTCGCCTCGCACCGGAAGAATTCCTCCGCGAAGCCGACAGGCAGGGATTGCTCGTCTTTCAGCAGCCGTCCATCGGCCGGATGTATTGCCGCGACAACGAAGCGCTGCAGCAGCGCCTTACAACGCAGATCGGCGGAATGATCCTTCGCGACCGCAACCACCCAAGCATAGTGATGTGGGGAATATTCAACGAAGGCAGTGCGCCGCAGTTGCTGAGCGACCCTCCCGAGCATGCCCGGAAATTCGCAAAGCTGATCGGCCGGCTTGATCCGACACGCCCGATCCTGGACAAGACGGCCGCCGGACGCGCCCGCTGTTATCCGGCCGGGTCGAACGAGAACATTCCGTGCTTCGATGCGTTTTGGTATCCATCCTCGCCGATGCCCGACAACCAACGGCGGCACATACACAAGCAGCTCGAACAGCACGGCAGAAAAGAACTGGCCGTCATCATTGGGTACGGGGCCGGCGGAATAACCGCCCTCGATGCCGCCGTCGAAGGATACGAAAAGCCGTGCCGGTTCAAGGGCGACTACCGCTACTTCGCTCAGTTGCGACACAAGCTGAGGAAATCAGTGAAGAGCCGGCCGCTCAAGCGCAAGTTTGGCTCGATCGAGGATTTCGTCGCCGCGCTGCAGAGGCATCAGGCCCGGGCCGCCCGCGAGCAAAGCGAAATGCTCGCCTGCAACCCCGACCTCGACATGCTGTGCTTCACGCAATGGCAGGACTGCATAATGGAATCCACGGCCGGCCTGGTGAACGTATGGGGCGACCCAAAGCCGGCCTGGCATGCGTTCAGGGCACTCAATGCTCCCACGCGATTGGTGTTGCGGGTGCCAAGGTCCACGGTTTTCATCGGAGAGGATATCGCCGTCGAGCCGATCCTCCTCAACAAGCCCGGCATGCAGGGCGCGGCCGTGCTCAGCATTGAACTCAACGACGCCTTCGGCAACACGGTGTCGGACCCAGAGTTCCACCTGCAATTGTCCGGCGAACGCGTGCAAGGGCTTGGGCGCCTCGTGCTCGGGTCACCTCGCGCCGAAGGGCGGCACACAATCAGCGCAAGGCTTGTGCACTTCGGCGAGGGCATCAACTCGTTTGGCGGTTCAGTTCTAGCGATCTCACGCGAGGCGGCTGCGGTCTCATCGCCGGTCACTCTGTACGATCCCGAGGAGAAGCTGAAGGCATCTGTTGGCGGCCGGCACGCAGACACCAATAACCTGCAGGATTGCGAGAAGGTGCATCCGGTGATTGTTGCGGCAAGCCTTGGCAACGCGCCTCCCCCGGTTGCGGCACGTTTCTTCGCGGCCGTCGAAGACGGAGCCTGGGGCATACTGCTTGCTCCGCCTGGGCCCGGCGAACCGTTGCACCTCAGCGGTTTGCTGTCGCCGGAAGTAGTGCGCACGGCAGCGCCGCCGATGGGCTCCGCCTTCTATGGGATCGCTCATCCGATTTTCGAGGGGCTGCCGATCGATGCGTTCTTCGGCAGGGAATACGGAAATGTTGTCCCAGGGAAATGCATGGTTGCATCAGAACACTTCAGGCCCGCGAAATCATGGGATTCCATCTGCGGCGCGGTTAGCGGCTCCGACGGGTTCGTGGGTCACTGTGTGCTGATAATGCCGATGGGCAATGGCAGCATTATATTGAGCACACTGAACCTGGCGGACAATCTGGGCTCGGATCCTCTCGCCGCCCGAGTTCTCGCAAATATGATCAGGCACGCCGAAGCCGCCAGCGGGCGCACGTCCGCCCAACCTGTGCCCCACGTCCGGGCCCGTGCATTACAGGCAGAATACGAACGCCTCCTCGCCGAGCAGGCAACACGCAGACGAGGATTCCTCATCGTCGGCCCGTGGCCTCTCGAGCCGGACAACGGCAACGGATCAAGCTTCGACATGGTACTCCCGCCGGAAAAGGATCTCGATCCCGGCGCCACCTACGCTTCGTGGGACAACAGACGGATCCAGTGGCAAGAAACCGAGGTATCGGCGTACGGCAGGCTGGTTCTTCCGCCGGAATTCCGCAAGCGCTTCATGGTGGCATACGCATACGCCTACGTTCGCTGCCCCGAGGCCACAACCGCCGACCTGGTCGTAAGCAGCGCGACGCCCATCAAGGTATGGTTTGACGCCCGCGAAAAATATCCCGCCACCGACCCGATGACCAGGCTCAGAGGCCACAAGCGCACAACAAACGAGATCAGGTCGCGCGTGAGAATCCGCAGGGGACTCAACCACCTGCTGATAAAATTCGGATGGGCCGGCAACCCTTCGCACGTCAACATCCGCTTCCTGCGCAACGGCCGCCAACTGCCGAATCTGGAGTACATAGCTCCGAAGGACGCGGGCCTCGCCGCCGATTGAGAGCGCTCCGCCGAAAACATATTCATGCCTTGCACATTGCCCGCCTTTGCGCTTGACTTTCCCGCCCGGAAAGAAGTATTATTGATGGTGAGCGTTTTCGCACCGAGAATTGTTCTTCTAAGAGAGATCAACCCCGCGTGAACGAACAGGTCGAACGGTTCGTTGAGAACCGACGTGACAGTATACTTGAGCTGCTGAGCAGGCTTGTAGCCGCGAAAACGGTGAACCCGCCGGGCGACGAACACCTCGCCGCCGAGATAATGCGCGACGCGCTCGAGCCCGCAGGCATCGAATGCACGGCATTCGAAAAAGAGCCCGGCCGAACGAACATGGTCGCACGTATTGGCTCGGGCCGGCCGAAGATACTGGTGGCGTGTCACTTCGACGTTGTGCCCCCGGGCAGCGGCTGGCAAACCGATCCTTTCGCCGCCGTCGTCCGCGATGGCCGCGTATACGGACGGGGCACCAGCGACAACAAGGGCCAGCTCGCCGTGATGCTCGAGGTCGCACGGCTCCTCAAGAAAAACGAGGACCAACTCATCGGCGAGGTGATCCTGGTGGGCGCCGCCGACGAAGAGCGCGGATCGGGGCTCGGCCTCGAGT
>JABMSA010000810.1 GCA_013202185.1 Planctomycetota bacterium | reverse complement strand
CCACGACTATGCCCAAAACGCCTTGGAACGGCCATTTGGGAGGCCCCCGCCCAACGCAAATGACAATCGGCTTCGTAACTCCTTGCATGCCAACCACTTGCATCTTTAGCTGGTGCCAGGCACCAGGTGAAGATGTAAGTTGTGCAATACCAACCACTTACGACGCCGCTTGTCATTTGCGTTGCTCATGAGGCCAAATAAGGGCGTATAAGAGGGTGCGCGGTTCCGGCTTGCTGCTGCGATTACTAGCACATATTGCCGATAATGCAAGAAGGCGTTAGACGTGGTGGGAACACGGAGACGAGTCGGGGGGGATTTGTGGTTCTTTACATGCTGCGGGCACCTCGCTGGTTGAGGTGCCCGCGCGTTTGGGGGGTGGCTTGGCGACTTGGCGCCGCATACTGTGTGCCGTCAGTATGATGCTCGTTTCTTGCACCTGGGGCATTGCCGGTTCCAGGGGCCGTCGGACATGAATTCATTGCCGCATACCAGGCAGCTCCTGACTTTGCGGTCTCGGTGTAGGTTTTTCAGTATTTGGCGTTCGGCGGCCATCAACTTCAGGTTTTTCTGTCTGTGGGCCATTCGGCCGCACTGTTCCGAGCAGAATTTCCTCCGGGGCGGAATCACAGGATTGGAACATCCGTCTCTCTGACAGTCCATCTGCTTTTTCCCTTTTCAATTGTCTGCGTTACGCGACGCAGAGGCCGAGGTATTGGGTACTTGCGCTACTGTTGTGTTGGAAGTATTGGCGATCTCCTCTTTTTGCATTTTCAAAAAAGTACCGACCATGTTGGGGTCGAACTGGCACCCAGCCCCACGCCCTATTTCTTCGAGCGCCTCCTGATGAGAGCGCGCGGCGCGGTAGGGTCTGCCAGATGTTATGGCGTCCCAGGCATCGGCTATTGCCATGATACGGCTGAGGAATGGAATTTCTTCCCCCTTGAGCCCGTCGGGGTAGCCGACACCGTCCCACCACTCGTGATGGTGCCTCACTATCAGGCGGGCGCGGTCGAGAAATCCCAGCGATTGCAGTATTCGGTCGCCTTTGACACTGTGGCCGCGAACGTAGTGCATTTCCTGGCTGGTGAGCGGCGAAGGCTTTGCGAGGATGCTGTCGGTGATGCCGATTTTTCCGATGTCGTGCAGCCTGCAAGCGGTGCGGAGTAGTTCGAGCGCCTGCTCTTCGAGCCCGAGTGCGATCGCCAGCTTGGCCGAGTATCCGGCCACACGTTGCGAGTGGCCCATCGAGGTGGGCTCGCGGGCGTCTATGCTGTCGGCGATGACCGACACGGTGTTGAGGCTGTTGCCGCGCAGCTCGCGGTAGAGCGTTGCGTTTTCGATTGCGATTGCGATCTGCCCGGCTACCATCGTGAGGAAGCTGACGTCGTCTTCGGTGAAGCTGACGTTGTTGTCTTCGCGGTCGGTTACGTTGATGACGCCCAGCAGCTTGCCCTTTATCATCAGGGGAATGCTGAGCAGGGAATTGGAGTTGTATCGTGCGTAGCCGCTGGGCTGAAAGCGCCCGCCGGCGGCGATGTCTTCGATCAGCAGCGGCTCCTTGTATTTGGCGACCCACCCGGAGATTCTTTCGCCCACGCGCTGGCGGTGACCGATGATGTCGGCCTTCGACGATGCCCTTACAACCAGGTGCGTTTTGTTGTCGTCGAGCAGCATGATGGAGCTTGATGCCACGCCGAGTTTTTCGTTTATCTCTTTGAGGCAAACGCCCATGAGCTGGTCGAGGTCCAACAACGACGTGATGGCCTGGGTTATTTCCTGAATGAGCGAGAGCCTGCGGACGGATTCGTTGAGCCGCCTGTTTATTTCCTCGAGGCTCTCAGCATCTTCGGTGGCCCCGTCGGGTAGCTGGCGCTTGTGGCGAACGAGCGCCCGGTTTGCCTGCCTCAGTTGTTGGGCGAGGGTCTCGTTTTGCATTGCGAGCCGCCGTGCCTCGAGGGTGCGGCCTACCACTTTCTTGAGCTCGTTGATGTCGAAGGGTTTTGTGATGTAGTCGTCGGCGCCGTGCCGAAGGGCCTGGACGGCGGTTTCGACGGTGGCGTAGGCGGTTATCATTATGGCGGCGATGTCGGGATAGTCGTTCTTGATCTTTTCGATGAGTTCGAAGCCGTCCATCCCCGGCATTTTCAGGTCGGAGATCAACATCTCGTAGGGGCCGTTTCTCAGCAGGCCGATGGCTTCTTCGGCGCTGAAGGCGGAGTCGACCGCGTGGCCCTCTCGCGTGAGGAGCTCGGCGAGGAGCCTGCAGATGCGCGGTTCGTCGTCTACGACCAGGATTCTGGATGCGGGTTGTGTGTTCACGCGCTTTGCTCGATAACTTCAGTTGCGCCGGGCACGGTGAGTGTGAATGTAAGCTCTCCGGCCTCGTTGTCGGCTCGGACGGTTCCGCCTAGGCCTTTTATGATTCCGTATGATATCGCCAGCCCCAGGCCGCCCTCGGATGCGTCGCCGTTGTTGCTGTAGAACGGGTCAAACATGTTGTTGAGCTGTTCGTCGCTGACGGCCGTCGCGGTGCTGCGCAGTAGTATCACGGCGCCTTGTGTGCGGTCTGCCTGTGTTATTACTTGCAGCCTGCCTGCGCCGCGTATCTGGGTCCGGATGAAAGCGATGATGAGCGAGAGTGCTTGCCTGAGCTGGCCGGGGTTGGCGTATACTTTCGGCAGCTTGCCGTCGAGGTCGGTGGCGTATTCCACCGGGTCGCCTTCGACGCCTCTTGCGAGGCCGCGAATGATGGCGTTGATGTCGACCTGGTCGCGCTGCGGCGAGGGCTGGCCGGAGAAGGCGAGGAGGTCTTGAACAACCTTGCCGACTCTGTCGACCTCCTGCTGCATCACTTCGAAGGTTGTGTGCCGGGGGTCGTCGTCTTCGGCTTCGGACACGAGTATCTGCACCCATCCTGAAAGTGTGGCGAGTGGGTTGTTGATCTCGTGTGCCACTCCGCGAGCGAATCGGCCGAGTGCCGCGAGCTTGTCGGCCTGGCCCGCGGCTGCCTGGGGCGAGGCTTCGGGCTTGAGGGTGCGCTCGATGGCGCCCAACATCTCGTCGGCGTAAAACGGCTCGAGGAAGCATCGCTCCACGCCCGACCTCAGCAGCGCCGGGGTCTTGTCGCGCCGGCTTATCGAGATCGTTGCAAAGAGCTTTACGCCCGGCAGCGATTCGCGCAGGATGTCAAACACTTCGTGGTCCTTCTCGCTCAAGTGGTTGGCATCGATTATCACCACGTCGGCCGGGTCCGTGCTGTGTGCGGCAACAGCGCGGAAAATACTTGGCGCTCGAACTAGAGCATAGCCTTGCGTCTGGAACTGTGGCGCGATCGACTCCAGCCCCGAGTTGGGCTCGCAGCAGATCAGCACCTTTGCGCTATGACCGGGCATTTCGGGGCACTCCTGATTTCATCCTTGTTGAACATGAGAATTATAATACAAAACCGCTTTGAACGCAAACAGATTTTGTTTTTTTATTCTTCGCCGACGCCCGCCGTTCGCCGGACCTCTGTTTCGGTTGCCGCCGGCAGCACAACCGTGAAGGTTGAGCCGTCTCCGGGGATGCTCTCCACCAGCAGGTTGCCGTTGTGCCGCCTCACAATTCGCCGGCACACGTACAGCCCCAGGCCGGTTCCGTCGTCCTCGGCGCGAGAGGTATAAAACGCCTCGAATATCCTGTCTATGTCATCCCGGCTTATTCCGCAGCCGTTGTCGGATACGCTCACGCTGACCTCGCCGTCGCCGGCCGCCCGGGTTGCGATCATTATGCGGCCGTCTTCTCCGATGGCGTTGCGCGCGTTGAACAGCAGGTTCACGAAGACCTGCCTCAACTGGTCTTCGGAGCCGCACACGTGCGGCAGCTCGCAAAACCGGCGGCTCAGCTCGATGCCTTTGCGCTTCATTGCCGGCTCGATGAGCGTCAGTACCGCATCGAGCAGTGCGTTGAGATCGATCATGGTGTGAGGGGCGTCGGCCTTGCCACGGGCCATTGTCAGCAGGCTTGCCGCCATGCGTGCCGTTCGCCTCGCCTCCCCATGCACGATGTCCAGCGATTCTCGGCCGGGGCCGGCCGGCAGATCCTGAGCCATGATTTGCAGCCAGCCGCAGATGGACGTGAGCGTGTTGTTCAGCTCATGGGCAAACTCGGCCGCCATCAGGCCAAGGCATTGAGTTTTCTTCAGCTCGGCGAGGGCCGCCTCACTCTCGGACCCGCGGGCCACAATGGCGATCAGCTTTCCGTCGGGCAGGCCGTCGGTGCCGAGGCTGTTGTGGGCTACCACGTGGT
>JABMSA010000809.1 GCA_013202185.1 Planctomycetota bacterium | reverse complement strand
GTTCCGGCGTGAGGTCGGTGGCCACGTGCACGGGCGCCTTGGCCAGGCCGAGCTGCTTGGCTGCTTTCCATCGCGTGTGGCCTGCGACGATCACTCCATCCGCATCAACGACAATCGGCTGGCGGAACCCGAACTCCCGCAGGCTGGCGGCCACGGCATCCACCGCCTTGTCGTTGATGCGGGGGTTGCGATCATAGGGCTTGATCGAATCGATGCTACGAAGCTGGACACGAAAGGTATTCGGCATAAGAAATCTCCCAAGAAAAAAAAACGACGCATGCAAGCAACTGTGTATCACAAGGTGGCTGTTTCGCGTGGCGTCCCCTGGCAATAGGGCCGCGAAGGAACCAATTTTGCTGATGATCTCCTTCTGGCGCTTTTGCAGAGGCGCTCATTTCGACACCTCGTTCTGAACGCTGTCAAGCTCTTGTTGCTCTCGCCGGGCGTGCTCAAGGAGGTACCACGCCAGGCGCTGTGCGGATTGCCGCGACGATGCAAAGTAGGTGGGCACGTGGTAACGCATCTGGAAGCTCGCTATGCTGCCCAGCACAGAATTCGGGTTCACCCGCAGTTCGCCAGGACGCGAGAGACGGCGATTAGGCGCGCCGTACAGAACCGCATCTAATGAGCCCTCGACTACGACCGCACCGCCACCCTGCGCCTGGATGCGCTCAAGTTCGCGCTCGAGCCGCTGGCGCCCGTGGGTGATGCTCGCTAGAAAGTCCTCGGGCGTCTTACGCTCTATCACAAACGGGACGCCGGCGATGGCGTAGTCACCCGCTGGCAACGCCTCCCGCTCTGTCTCAGCGCTCAGATCTTTGAAGCTCCACGGAAGCTGTTCGCGCGTATCTACGAGAATCCGAATCCGTGTTGCCTCTCTTTGCGGATGCGACATTGCTGTCCGACCTTGACGTTGCTCATTTCGAGAAACGCTGTGCTGACGCTGGAATGTGCGTCATCGGCGCTCCTGGAGAACCGCTGAATTCGTTGAGCAGTAGCGGGTGCCTGGTGGCGTTGGTAGGGTTGGAAGCCTTTTCCAACAACCCCCTACGCGAAGCTATTCCTAGGGGGACTTTATAGCAACGACCTTAAACCCTACCAACGCGACCAAACTGCTAGGCCCTAAGGCCGATTCCGAGGTAGCGTTTTCCACTACCTGGGATGCGTTCCTTCTGGAACCGTTCAGTCATCTTCCGGCCGAATGCCGTGTTCGTGAGGATTTCGCGTGTCTGCATGTTCTCGCTCTCAGCCCAGTCGTGGTAGCCTTTATACAACGTGCTGGCGGGTACGGATAGGGCTTCTATTACGTCGCAGCATTCATCGACGAACCGCGCCAGCGGGTCCGATTCCTCACGATATTCATCAGTAGCATCGAGGACGCTTGCCGGGGCCTTCAGACCGTGTTTCTGCCAATCAAGACAGCAACGAACGGCCAGGGTGAGAATGCCGGGGGCTTCAGCCCGCAGCTTGTGAATGAGGTCTTTATCGGCGGCGGCGCCCTTGAACTCGCGCTGGAAGGGTATCATTCGGATTCGGCGCCAGAATCCTTCGCTCGTGTCTCGAACCGGCGGCTTGTGGTTCGCTGCGAGCCAGAACTTGGCTACGGGCCTGAACGTGAAGAACTCCCTATACAAGAACCGAGCGGTCACTGAATCACAGCCGGTGAGCGCTTTGAGTCGGGCCTCGTTAAGCCGACGTGATTCAGAACCCTCGCTCGCTGTCACGAATCGCTTGCCTATGAGCTTGGCCAGGTCGTTGGTCGCGCCGGAGTTGCGGTCGAGTTCCAGCGTTGAGAACGGCACGTCGTCGGCGTACTCGCCGAACACATAGCGGAGCGTTTCGGTGAGTACGCCCTTGCCGTTTGCACCGCAGCCGTAGAGGAAGAACAGGCACTGCTCCCCGGTGTCACCCGTAATCGAATACCCGATTGCAGCGAGTACGAAGTTGACGAGTTCCAAGTCCTCGTCAAATATCTCCATGAGGAAGTTCTCGAATAGCGGGCACAGGGCCGAGGGCTCGTAATTGATTGGCACTTTCAAGGTCAGCTTGTCGCCTTGGCAGCCGTCCCTGAGCTTCCCGGTTTCGAGGTCGATCACGCCGTTGTTGGCGGCAAGCAGCATCGGGTGGGAGTCCCAGTCGTGACCGGCATCGGTGATCGGCTGCAGGTTGCGAGCCACTTTAAGGCACGCCCTAATCCTCACTTCATTCCGGGATGAGTCGGCCCACTTGAGCGCCGCCGACCGCGCCTTGGTGCTCGCGAAATCCACGTGCCACAGAGCCTTATATCGCTCGCGTGCAGCTTCGATTGCCATTCTGTCCACGGCACCATCTTCATCGGGAGCCCAGATTGGTGAGCGCCACAGCAGCCAGCGGCCGCGGGCGTGATCATAGCGCGCAGTGTCGCCGTAGAGCGTCGCCAGCAATTCCGCGTTGCCCGTGTCGGTGCAGTCCTTCAGGATCGTCTCCGGGATCGCGGGCCCGGTGTCCTCCTCGGTCATCTCACGAAGCGCTGGCTTCTCCTCGGGCGCCAGCTCGGCCTCGTCGAGAGCACGCTGGAACTCGACGTTGAAGGCGTCAGGATCTTGAATGTGCAACTCAGATACATCCTTGGCTCCCTCAAGTCGAACAACATAGATTTCCCCGTGCCAGCGCCGCCAGCCGCGAATCTTTGCACATACACGCTGGACGAACGACTTGCCTGCGTCATCGGGTTCTTCGCAGATGAAAACCTTACCGATACCCTTGAAATGCCCGACCCGCAGGAGACTTGCCGTACTCGCGCCAGGCAAGCCCAAACAGGGGAAGTCGTGATACCTGAGTGTCCAAACGTCTGACTCGCCCTCGACGATGACCAAGGCTTCTGCCTTCCGCGCATCCGCGAGTCCATTCAGCCCGTAGGGAACTGGCTTGCCGTCCCCTGGCGCCCAGCACTGTTTTCTTTTGCCACTGATCGCATAGCGCCGGCGGTGTCGCGCCGCAGGCGTGCCGTCTTCATTATGATAGCGAATAAGAACTTCACACCAGGTTGAGGTGCTCACCTGGGAGTCCCAAACGCCCTCGTCGCACAACGCCCTGATAACAATCTCGCCCGCCTCGGCCTTCGTGACTTCGCTGGTTTGCACGCCGAGCCCTTCGAGGAACTCGACCGGCAGACGCTTTGCGTCGGCAAGCTGTTCGACGTTGAGGCCGAACGAGCGTTTACTATGTGCTCTCACCTTTGGCGAGTCGTCGTAAGAAATGTTGAACCGCTTGGCTAACCGGATGGCGGCATCCACGGGCTTATTCTTGGGGTCGGGGTTGAGTTTCATCTCTGCGTCGATGATAGTGCCGCTCCATCCGCATCCAAAGCAATGGCCGTGATTATCGTCGTGAAGCCGAAAGCTCGGCGTCTTTTCATTATGAAATGGGCACAGAATCGCCTTGCCGGGATGAATCTCTACGCCAAGGAGTTGCGCGAAAGTAACGCCGCGCTTGACGGCCGAGAAGAGATCGTCCCTCATACTGCCCCTCGACCTTCACTTGCACCCCTCTGCTCGCCCAGCCAGATGAAGCGTTTCACAGCGGCCTGCATCTCTGCATCCCCCGGAGAGATCTCCCAGCGTGGCAAACGCGAGAACACCCATTCGATGGCCTCGTCCGAGAACCTGCACTTGGGCTCCTCGTCCAAGTTTCTTCCAAGCTCCGCCATCCGGGCGACGATCCGTGACCCCACGATCCGCCTGAAAAGATTGACTTGTTCCATGGCTTTCTCGGCCAGCAGCAGTTTCTCGTGCTTGCGGAACTCCCCGCCAGTTTGCAGCGCCTCTTCGCGTTCTATTCGGAGAGACGCGAGTTGCTCCGCCTCGGCGATGGAAGATTCCATGCGACCCCAATCCACGCCGCCAACATTCTCCAAGAACCGCAGCTCCATCACCGCCCCAGCCCACTCTTGCTTGGGACTTTCGCTCTGCTTTACTGCAGGATCGCCCATCTAAAAGCCCTCCTTTTCCAACTCGGTCTCGACCTTGGCCAGCTCCCGCTCTTGTAATGCCGATGTCTCGCGGATTGGTTGCGCCGCCTTGTCCTCGGACTCGCCGGTGATTCGGTCCATGAAGCGCTGGATCGCTTCGGCCGATGTCACGCGAATGCCGCCGAGCATCCCGGTTTCGAGTCGCACCCCCCGGACGCCCTTCAGCCGCCAGCGGTGAAGGGTCGAGATGGAGCAGTTCCTTCCTGCCCGACGGCGGGGTAGCTTCGAAGCAGCTTCACGAAACGTTAAAATGTGTTCTTGCTGTAAGTTGATCATCGTCGTCACTCCATAGTAGCTTTTGCATGCCTATGCATATATCTTGCGGAGCGGGACGAATGGGAAAAGTGGGAATGGTCGTCGGGAAAACTGGGAAGGATTCTACACAACTGGGAAAGAAAGGGTGCGGCAGGAGAATATGATGTGAAGAATGCGAACCTTGGGAATGAGAGAAAGAGGGACCAAGGCACGGCGAAACGGCAAGGTCTCTCCTCAGGGGCGCCTGGCCGGAGCGGCAACCGTCTACTGGCTTGCGCTGCTGCCTTTCACCCGGTTGTCATCAAAGACTTGCCTTTCCTCGCCGGGAAGGTCGTTGTAGCAGTGTTCGCAGAGGACTGTAACGTGAACATGCTCTTTATGGGCATGATTCGTGAGAGTGATTCGCGACGTGAAAAGCTTCACGCCGCTTGCATTGCAGTTGCTACACCTCCGAGCCCCACTTCTAATCGGGTTGACAACTGCACCGCCGTCTTCCCGACCCCGCAGTCGTTCTTCCTCGGTCATGACCTTGGGGCTTCCGGTCTTCGTCCCTCGGTACTCCAGGAGCCCCGCAAGACTATACCCGACCACTTTGCCATTTTGACTATTCCGACGGGCAACGAGGTTCCATGTATCATCACAATTCCTCTTTGCCTTTGAGTTGCGGTTCTGAATCGTCTTCGGAGTGACAATTTCCTTCTTGCAGATCACTTCCAATCCGACCAGATCTTCGCCGGTGATCTCGGGCTCGTACTGGCGAGCGTGCTTCGGGGTACTGCTACTGCTTGTCTCCACTTCTGTGCCTGCGTCGGTGTCAAGTCCACCCTCTGCGTCGTCGTCCTGCTGGGCAG
>JABMSA010000808.1 GCA_013202185.1 Planctomycetota bacterium | reverse complement strand
GGCATTCAGGTGCGCTGGCGCAAAGGCGAGGAAATCACGCGTTTGCAGTTGAAGAACTCCAAAGTGCTGATGGCTAGGGGCAGGGTGTGTTATACCGACATTAGGCTCGAAGAAGGCCACCGTACGGCGGTGGCCATTGAACTGGAGGACAACACCGGCGGTCCCCACACGGACGCCCCCAACTGCGTGATCGTGTGTGGCAATTGCGCGAACGAGATTTGTTGTCTCGCCAGACTGATGGATTTGGAATTTCCTGCCGTCGCGGGGGTGCTGGTGCCCAAGTGAGCCGAAGGGAAGCGGCGAAAAAGGCCGTTGGCGGCGGTTCCGGGAACGCAATACTGAACCGGATAAGTATTGTGTCCCCAGAACCCCTGGACTCAACCGCGTGGCAGCCGGTGGCTAGCGCCGGCACGCCTCAGCGAAAGCGCTAGGCCGCAGAACTGACCCGTGCCGAGTATAGCTACCCGCTTCTGCTCGGTCACCTATCGCGAAGCGATTTTGTCCAACCCACGTATTTTGACACGTCGTTCGGCGTCCCTACAATGGGAGGCTGATAAGTCGGCCGGCTGCCAAGAGCTGCACGGTTACCCACCTACGTGCGAAGGAGAATCCCCCAATGAAAAAAACAACAGGACACACTCTCACAGCCTGTGCCGCCGCCCTGCTGCTGGTTCCGCTGGCTGCGCTGCACGCCGCCGACTTCCATGTCGCTCCAAGCGGCAATGACGCCAACCCTGGCACGCAGGCGGCTCCGCTCCGCACGATCCAGCGCGCTGCGGATCTCGCGCAGCCGGGCGATGTGATCACCGTGCATGAAGGCGTTTACCGCGAACGCATCAAGCCACCGCGCGGAGGCGAATCCGACCAGAAGCGCATCGTCTATCAGGCGGCGCCGGGCGAGGAGGTCGAGATCAAGGGGTCGGAAGTCGTCAATAACTGGGTGAAGGTTCAGGACGATGTCTGGAAGGCGACCCTTCCGAATTCCTTCTTCGGCGACTTCAATCCCTACAGCGACCTCATCCACGGCGACTGGTTTAATCCCAAGGGCCGCCAGCATCACACGGGGGCCGTCTATTTGAACGGCGACTGGCTGACCGAGGCGGCCAAGCTGGACGATGTGCTGAAGCCCGCGGGAACCACCCCGCTCTGGTTCGCTCAGGTGGATAAGGACAACACCACGATCCGGGCGCAGTTCAAAGGGGTCGACCCCAACGAGCAACTGGTGGAGATCAATGTGCGTCGGACTGTGTTCTACCCGGAAAAGCCGGGCATGAACTACATCACGGTGCGCGGCTTCACGCTGCGCCATGCGGCCACGCCGTGGGCGCCGCCCACGGCGGAGCAGGTCGGCTTGGTCGGCACGCATTGGAGCAAAGGCTGGATTATCGAGGACAACGTAATAAGCCACTCGATTTGTTCGGCAGTCGCGCTCGGAAAACACGGTGACGAGTGGGATAACACGTCGGCCAATACCGCCGAGGGCTACGTCAAGACCATCGAACGCGGCCTCCAGAACGGCTGGAACAAAGAAACCATCGGCCACCACATCGTCCGCAACAACACCATCTCGCACTGCGAACAGGCAGGCATAGTCGGCAGTCTGGGCGCCGTTTTCAGCGTTGTCAGCGGCAACGTCATCCATGACATCCACGTCCGGAGCTTGTTTTCGGGTGCCGAGATGGCGGGCATCAAGATTCACGCCGCCATTGACGTCGCGATCACCGGCAACCACATCTACCGGACCTGCCGGGGACTCTGGCTGGACTGGATGGCGCAAGGCACGCGCGTCTCGGGAAACCTTTTCCACGACAACGCCGGCGAGGACTTGTTCGTCGAAGTGAACCACGGGCCGTTTCTGGTGGACAACAACCTGTTTCTGTCCGGGGTCAGCTTGCTGGACTGGTCCGAGGGTGGCGCCTACGTGCACAATCTGCTGACCGGGAAAATCATCAGTCAGCCGGAACTCGGACGTTCCACGCCCTACCATCAACCGCACTCGACGGCGCTGGCCGGCCTCAGCAACATCAAAGGAGGCGACAACCGTTTCTACAACAACATCCTGGTCGGCGGAGGCGAGTCCTCCGCCGTCACGGGCAAGGCGGCCAGCAAAGATGCTCAACGTGCCGACGACTTCGGGCTGTGGGTGTATGACGCCCGCGAGTTCCCGCTGCAAGCGGGCGGCAATGTGTATTACAACGGCGCGAGGCCCTACTCCGAGGAAGTAAAACATGTCGTGCAGGCAGGGGTTGATCCCAAAGTAAGGGTCGTGGAAGAAGGTCGGAATGTGTATCTCCACCTGACCTTAGAGCAGGCTGTCGAGAAGTCGAGTACCACGCTCGTGACCACCGAACTGCTGGGCAAGGCCAAGATTCCGGGACTTCCCTTTGAGAATCCCGACGGCTCGCCGTTGAAGATTGACACCGATTATTTCGGCAAGAGAAGGAACGAAGCGAGCCCAACGGCCGGACCATTCGAGAATCCCGGAGCCGGCCCACTCACGTTAAAAGTGTGGTAGCGTCTGACTGAAAGCGGTTCAGCATGAGAATCCTTGGGCCCGTACAGGGATCCGGGAGAACCGATCATAATTCACGAGACGAGACATTAGCTGAGGAGAATCCAGATGTCTGATTGTCACACATGCAAGCATTCAAGTTGTCGTGGGGGCGGGAGCCGGCGGCGTTTCTTGACAGCCGCGGGGGCGGCCGCCGTAGCCGCCCAATTGGATGTATTCGAGTTTGCCGCCTCGTTGTTGGGGGCGGAGCCTAAGCCCCGCGAGAAGCCGCTGATCAGTGTAGCGTTCGCGCTGAGAAAGGAAGGAGGGAAGTGGTGGCCGGCCGGCACGACTGCTCAACTTGAGCAGATTCGAGCGCAGTATGAGAAGATCCTTACAGACGCCGCGAAGAAGCTCAACGTTCAACTGGACATCATGCCAGAGGCACTGACGGACGGTGCGAGCTATCTGGAACATGTCAAGAAGGCCTCACCCGACGGCCAGATCCTTATGGCGCTGGACCTCAAAGAGTGGGAGCCGGTCCTGAAAGTGGCCCAGAATCGGGGCAACGTCCCCACCGTCATCTATGCCAACGTTTCGAACTTCACGCTGGTGCTGGACGGCGTTCCCAAGGGCCCCGGGATCTACCTCGGCTCTACGCATGACGTGAATTGGCTGAAGTACGCCATGAGGATGCTCCACACCGTCTGGCGATCCAAAAGAATGCGTGTTGTCGACTGTCCTGGCGAAGCCTATGCAGAGGCTTTTAAGAAGGTGAGCGAGGGGGACGAACTGCGTGCTGTGGCGGACTTCTACACGAAGCGTGCCGAGAAGATCGTCGAGCCCGTCCAGCAACAGATCCTCGAGGCGGCGAAGCATTACATAGTGCTTCGCCAGTTGATCCGCGAGGGGGGTTATGATGGCTGTACGGTCCAGGGCGAACTCTGCACCGGGGCCGACGGCCCCACGTCGAACCCGGCGTGTCTGGCGCTCTCGAAGCTGATGGACGAAGGGTTCGTGGCGGCTTGCGAGGGCGACGCGGCTGCCGCAATGTGCCAGTTTCTGACACTCTCATTGTTCGATCTGCCTGGCCTGATGGGTAACCCCTCGGCAGACACGGTGAGCAACTGGATGGTCGTGTCGCACTGTACGAGCGCGTTGAAGCTGGAAGGGATCCACAAGGACTACCAAGCGCCGTTTGTTCTACGGGATTTCCATAACACAGGCGGTGGCGTTTGTCCGATGGTTGCCTGGCCCATCGGCAAACGAGCGACAATCATGGACTTCCACGAGGACGTTTGCACTCTGGGCACAGGGCGAGTAGTGGCAAACACGGAAGCCTTCGCGCAGCCGCCGTGCGGCGGATGTCGCACTACCGTGGCCTTCGAGCTCGATGATGTCCAGGATGTGCTTAAGACG
>JABMSA010000071.1 GCA_013202185.1 Planctomycetota bacterium | reverse complement strand
TCTGCTAAAAGAGCGATTGTGGCGTATTATATGCGGGTTGTGCAGTTTGCGCAGGCGAAAATGGACGAAAATGGGCGTCGTGGGGGCGGTTGGCATCGACTTCCGGGCGTCCGTCCGGGTGGGGGCGCCTGCTCTGCGAGCAGGTCGGCTGAGCGAATCCGTGACGGGCTTCCGAGCCCGCGAACGGACTTCCGAGTACGCGGAATCCCTGCCTGCCCTCTTCAGTCCTTATCTTAATGCCATTCGCAACAGCCACCTATTCTTTTGTTCGGGTGGTGTTCCTTTGTATGCCTCACACTGCCACCACATGGCAAGTGCCGGAAATGACGGGAATAATGACTAAAGCAATAGGTGAGTGTCCTCTAGTTTTGCAGGCTGCAATATGCCGTCAAGTTCTTGATTGATAGACACACCGGCTCTATGGAGTCGTCCTTGTTATTAGGTTCCCAGATTAACCGTACCTCTTGTTGATAAGAATACCTGCAATCTTTGATCAAAGCAGGGTGATGAGCCTTATCTGTGTAGTGGAATTTCCTTGGTGTGTATGTGCATAGGTAAGCTCCAACGAATCGTGCCTTGGCTGAGAAAACGGCGTTAATCTTTGCGACGAATTCCCCGACATTAGTTATCCTGACACACGCATCATATTCATCTCCGGGACAGTGCAGATTCAATCTATGCAGGATCGAAGGATCATACGTGAGAGAAGCGCAATATAAGTATAGGTTTGGGGACCGATGTGGCCTCTCAAGGTAGATATTACTCACAATCATCCCAGAGCCAAGCTTAAAGGCAATGCTTTCAAAACGATTCAGTTTATCGCCCGTTTTGGGCTCTTTATCATGAGAGTATTCAATAGTAATACCTTCGTCTTTGTCTCCTATTTCTTGCCCGTGCTCTTCAGTATCTCGGTAGTTATGCAGAGTTCCAATCCTGATACACCCGTGCCGAGTTAAAGCGATTGCATGGTCCGATGAAAGGTATTTGTAGATTGTGTCTGGCCTCATCGCCATCGTCACATCCTTATGTCCGAGCAGTTCTTGCACGGTTCCTAATGTATGTTGCCGGAGCCAATGCTCCCACGCACTACATTCTGACACAAGCGGGAACGGATGTCAAGGGCCTTTTCTCGGCCGGTGGCCGGGTGGGTCGGTGGGTTCGTGGGTCGGTGGGTTTGTGGGTTTGTGGGGAGGCGGTATGATTCAGAGGGCGGGCAATTCGGTCACGTCACGCCGGCCATTCGGCCGTCATGACGTGCTGCGAAGCGCCGCCCCTACCGCCCCCAGCCGGATCGACGCCCTGAGGTGAGCGCGGAGTTTCCTGTTGCACCCGGATGCAGAATTCGGTAGGATTATGTAACTTTCTTGTGGACGAGACGCGCATTACTGTTTGAAATGGAGATAATGCGATGGATTACAGGCGAATCATACCGTGTCTGGATGTCAAGGACGGACGGCTGGTCAAGGGCGTGAATTTTGTGGACCTGATAGACGTCGGAGACCCGGCGCAAGTGGGCGAGGCCTACAGCAAGGCCGGGGCCGATGAGCTGGTGTTCCTGGATATCACGGCGACGATCGAAAATCGCAAGACGATGATCGACGTGGTGAAGCGGACGGCCGAACGGCTGGAGGTGCCGCTGACGGTGGGTGGCGGAATTGCGGGCGTGTCCGACATCCGGGCGCTGATGGACGTGGGCGTTTCGAAGGTGTCGATGAACTCGGCGGCGGTGCGCAGGCCCGACTTGGTGAAGGAGGCGGCGGCTGAGTTTGGCAGCGATAAGATTACTGTCGCTATCGACACGCGTGAGTCGGACGAGCTGCCGTCCGGTTTTGAGGTGATGGTCAGCGGGGGCACCGAGCCCACGAGCATCGACGCGGTGGAGTGGGCCAGGCAAGTCGAAGACCTGGGCGCCGGGGCGATCCTGCCGACGAGCATGGACGCCGACGGCACGCTGGCGGGCTATGACATCCCGATGACGCGCGCAATCGCGGACGCCGTGAGCCTGCCGGTGATTGCATCGGGCGGGGCGGGAACGCTCGAGCATCTGTATGAGGCGATCGCTGAGGGCCACGCGGACGCTGTGCTGGTGGCTTCCATCGCGCACTTCGGCACGTTCACTATCGCGGAGATGAAGCAGTACCTGGCCGACAGGGGAGTCCCGGTCCGGATGTAGTGGTTGTTTTGTATGCGATGTTTTCTGAGCTTTTTTCGGTGCCAGGCACCATTAGGGTTTGCAAGTAGTGCCTTACCAACAGGTTACGCCGACTGTTCGTATTTGCTCGCCGGGCGATGCGTATAATAATGTCCGTTAGGAGCACAATGGCGGCAGTCTCCGGCTTCTTGATAGGCCCGGCGGGCGCCATAGCGGCCATCTTCGCCTCGTACATAGCGCCGCTGCTCGTTGAGGAACGCGGCCAGGCGGCGACAATGGCCTTCCTGGCGATCCCGCTGATCCTGTCGTGGCTGATCGCGTGGTTC
>JABMSA010000807.1 GCA_013202185.1 Planctomycetota bacterium | reverse complement strand
GCGAACTTATTCACCTGCCACATGAAGTGGCAGGGGCCTATTGTTGGGGGAACGCTTTACTCACTGCCGAACTTCTTCACCTGCCGGACAAGCCGGCAGGGGGAGGCGCGGAAACCCACATCGGCCGGTAGCCTGTCAATCTTCCGATCCTGCCTGTCCATCGGGCCTGACCTGCGGGCAGGTTGGTTGCCCGAGCTAAGGCCATGCTCATCAATTACCCGGCTGCGCTTGCATAATTGTATCGGACGAGAAATGCCGTGTTATGAGAGTACTCGACAGTCATAAGTTTTCATCACGCCACCTGCTTGTCAACTCCTTGATCCTCGTCGTGTTCCTGCCTGCGATGAATTAGCTGCGTTATCCAGTCTTTGGCAAGGCCGCACAAATTAGTTTTGATGGCTTTCGCCAGAGCCGTTCGGGTTACGAATTCCGACGGGGTATAGGCATTAACGGTCCGAAGCCAGCAGGAGGCTTTGGTCTTGACTTGCTCAGGATAAGCTCTTGCGATGAGCTGGAGCACGCCCAATACAAGCAGTTGAACGTTGACAAACTTCTCAATTGCGGCGAGGGTGTTTTGGGTTCGCTTGGGATTGGAGGAGATCCGATGTTGTTGATCATTCTTTTTGGGACGCCGAGAGACATGACGCAGGTATCGTGACCAGAAGTGATAGGCCATCGCACCCATGGTATTCTTGAGTGTGTCGAAGAGGGTTTCGATGGTGACGCGACGACAATACAACTCCAACGCGGCGGTGGGGTCAAGCGTGAGATCGGACGATATCAAAATCATGCGTCCCCGAGATGTTTCGACGAGGATGAAGCGGAGAATTCCTTTGGTGGGCTTCCACAACAGATTCAGTGCGAGATAGCGCACGGGCTCAAGGCGGTTATAGACGAGGGCCTGAGCGCTTTGGAGCGCGTGCGCCTTGGAATCAAAGAGCTTGATCAGACGCAGTTTTCTTCCGTATTTTTTGGGCCTGCCGCGTTTGGGCTTGTTTTTGGGCGGAGCGGGGCAGTAAGCGACAACGTTTTTCTTCGCCCGGGTCAGGATGTGCACGAGGTTGTGGTCGCCGTGTTGGAGTTGGGCGGCGGCCTGGAAGACTGACCCGGCGGCGAAATACGCGTCCAGCACCAGGTAGGCCGAGCGCCCCATCGCCTTGGCCACGTGCTGGGCCATTGTGACGATGCGGATCGTTTTGGGCATAGATGCGTCGTCAGAGTCGGCGACCGTCGCCAAACCCTCTTGGATAGTAGCCCAAAGCGGCATGGCAAAGAATTTGCCGCAGGCCTGCACCAGCATTGCGATGCAGCCCCAGTGGTGTCCGCGGAAGAACGACGGTTTGCTTGCCGTCTCCGAATCCTGGTGCAATGTGGTCACGGCGGGCATCTTCCTACCGTCTTTGGGGGTCTTGGTGTGATCCCCTATCAGCACAATGCGGCTTCCCAGACCGTAGCCCACATCTCGCCCAACCAGCCACTGCCACCACAGGGCCATCAGCCCGTGGGCACTCCACGCGGCCGAATGAAAAAAGTGCACCAAGCAGGGGTAACTTTGGGGCGTGAGGGACAGTGCTCGAACGATTGAGCTGACGCCAAAGGTGTCGCTGCGCAGCAGCAATCCCACCACCACGATGACAAACCAGTTGTAGGTTGCCCGCCTTGAGAACGCGGGCCTCATGAACTCCAGCAGTCGCCTCAGTTCATCCACCATGATACAATCCTTTCTTTGACTTTTTCCTTGCTAATCCGATGGCAATATACTATGCTATATAGCATAGTGCCTTTGCCGCGGAAAATCAAGAGTGAAAGGAATAGTCATGAACGAAAGAGAACTGGCAAGAATGAAACGACGAATGAGGACGCTTCAGAAGAAACTCGGAGAGCTGGGCCCCGTAATGCGTGGAAGTGTGGTTGTCATTGGAACCCGAAACAAGCAACCCTACTTCTCACTGAACAAAAACAAGAAGACCCGGCTGATCTATCTGGGCAAGAAGCGGGAAGCCACGGCGAGGGAATACTCGGACAACTACAAAAAGCTTCAGGAGATTGCCGAGGAAATGACACAAGTGAACATGATGCTGTTGAAGAGGGATTACAGGAGTTAGAAATGTATAGTCCCGAATCGCTTGGACACACCGTAAGCCACAGCGGCTACGGTGAACATCGGAATCGTTCGGGCCTTCGGCCCGACTGGGG
>JABMSA010000806.1 GCA_013202185.1 Planctomycetota bacterium | reverse complement strand
GGATAAGGACATTCGTGAAAAGGCCAAGCAGCTCGCGGAGGTCCGCTCAGAGTTGGAACAGATCGACAACGAACTGGCGAAGCTTAACTCACAGATCCGTCATGCGGACGTACTTCTCCCGGTCAAACAGAAGCTCGACCAGATCGCATCCTTGCGTTCGACAGTGGGTGACGTGGCCCGCGTTGAGCAGTTGCCCGATGGGCTCAGGGCAGAGCTGCAAGGGCTGGACGAGGTCGCGAGCGGGCTAAAAGAACAGATCAGCAAACTGGACGAAGACCGCGCCGCTTGCGAAGCGAGACTGATCGAATACACAGACGGAGACAAATACGTCCTGGAGCGGGAACAACGGATCCAGTCTTGGCTCCGCCGTGTTGCAGCCCACGAAAAAGAACGCCGCGACCTTGACGAATTGCAGAACAACCTTCAGGACAGGCAGCGGGAGATCGCGAGGTCATCTGAAGCCATCCTCACTGAGCCGTGGGGAGACGAACTTACGGGACGTGTCAGCGCCATTGCTCTATCGGAACTGAAGGCGAGAATCGACAGGTACGAGGAGCGCCGTACGGAATACATTCGGCGGACGAACGCTCAAGAGGCTGCCAAACAGCCATTAACGGCTGCCCCCCTTCCGATGGGAGCCGGTATGGGCGTGTGTGCGGTAGGCGCCTTGCTCGTCGCTGCCGGACTGGTCACCTCGCTCGCCCCCCTGTGGGTTGCTGGTATCGCATTGGCGGCGGCGGGTTGCGCGATCATTATCTTGAACTCTATCCAGAGGAAACAAAACGAACTGCTGATCCAGAAGTCCAAGAGCGAGAAGGCCCAACTCGACGACCAGCAGAGAAGAGCTAAAGCGAGTCTCCAAAAAGCCCAGCAGGACATAGCAGATCTGCTGTGTGCCATTCCGGTCGCTTCTTCCATTCTTGAGAGTCCTGATCTGGCATTGTATCAGGCAGTTCGCGATCTGCAGACACGCGTTACTGAGTACCATTCGCAAGCAGAAGCTCTGCAGAGGCGACGTGACGCATGGGGCGCGGACCAACACAATCTGGAGGAACTCGTAGGCGAGTTCGAGAGCATTCTGGTGGCTGAAGAGGGTATCAGCACCCTCAACCAGATGTTAGAGAATGCCAAGGGCCGCCGGAAGGCGAGCGGAGACGCAAAACAAGAAATAGAGGAACTCGACAGGCGCCAAGCCGACTTAGCGAATGAGCTGAGATATAGGGAGGACAAGAAAGAGCGCTTGCAGGCTGCGATCGCCGCTGCCACAGGAATGGAAGGCGATCTCGAGGAAGCGCTTAACCGGGCGGTCGACCTGCAGAAGCTCGCCGCCCGGATTCGCAACGCAGAAGAAGAACTCGAGAATGAACACCCGGGTCTTGGCGAGCTGCGGGAGGAGATAGCACGCTTGGAGCAAGAAAGCGCAGACTCGTGGATGCTTGACCGAGAGGAGGTGGAAGAATGCCGCCTCAGGGCTCAGAACATTATCGAGCAGAAAGGAGAATTGGAGAAAGAGGCAGTCAGGCTCAGCACCGAGATCGATTCGAGCCGCTCGGGGGCCTCGGTAGCCGAACTTGACGGCGAGATCTTGCGGCTTGAGGAAGAGATTAGAGACGCCAAGACCCAACGGGACCGCTTGGCGTTGCTTGAATCCATCCTACAACACGCGGACCGCAGATTCCGTGAGGATCACCAGCCTGACGTGCTGCGGCGGGCCAGTGGCTACTTGTCCCGCATCACCGAGGGCCGGTACCAAGCACTTGCAATGGTGCCCGATGACCAGGGCAACGAACGGCTTGCAGTCATCCCTGGAGAAGACGGTGGGCACCTGTGGGTGGAGCACCCTCTCAGCAGTGGCATCCTCGATCAGATCTATCTTGCGTTTCGTCTATCCGTCGTGGATCATCTCGACCAAGATCATGAACATCTGCCTCTGTTCCTCGACGAGGTGCTTGTGAACTGGGACGAGTCACGATTCGAACAAGGCGTTGGTTTGCTGCACGACATCGCGGCTAAGCGGCAGGTGTTCATATTCACTTGTCACAGGCATTTCGCGGAACGCGTAGCGAATATGACGGGCTCCGACATCTTGGAGTTGTCAACTGAGCCAAGGGAAGAACCCCCGCAAACAAGCCTGGACACAGATGAATTCATCGAACCGCAAGTCGAACCACCCGAAGGGCCAGACGGCGGCGGCGATGCGACCGAGGAGGGCATCGGCAACGGCTCCGGTGAATCACTGATTCACGAGGAAGGATCTGTTGATGCAGGTAATGGAGCTCTCGCGATAATACCGGAAGAAGCAGAGAAGGCTTCGGAGGGGAAAGACGACAAGTCTACCCAAGAGCACGAACCCTACCCTGACAGAAAGGGCGGCAGGCAAACAGTAATACATCCAGGAAAGAGAGGCGGCAGATCCCGCGGGACACATTACGAATGTGAAGTAGAGCAGGAAGGCCCCGAGGAGGATCAACGGCCATTTCGGTTCAAGCCTGAAGTCCTTTGCTGGAAAAAAGAGTGGACCTGGCAGCTCGGCATAGAGGTCCCTGAGGAAATCCTCGATTGCGGCGATCCGGTAATCGACCAAAATGGCGTGCCGTTGCGTACCTCAGAAACTTGGGAGAATCGGTGGCTCTTGGGGGTGCCCAGTAGTGAAGTGGTTGTTCGCTGGCAGGAGAACGAAGAACAGAGGGAGACAATCGTTGATCTGGGCGACGACGGCTGTCTTGTATTCAGGCTCAGCGGACGCAACGTCGGCCGTAGGGTGCGGACAGTGTCATCCGGTTCGTACCTCGTTGTCGCGCCGGAGGGTTGGAAGGCTATTCACGCCTATTTGGGCACACCGATGCTGGAACCAGAAAGTGTGTCGGCCAGCGGCTATCTCGCTCATTTCTTTGATCTGAGCGAAGTGCGAGAAGAGAAGATAGCCTTTCTGAAACCGGGCGAGCATCGTGAGCACGTGGTCGAGTCGAGTGCCTCCCGTGTCGAGCTGAGGGGGAACGAGATCGATGACGGTCACGCGTCGATGGGCCCGCTTTTTGGCGGTGAGCCGCCCGAGGTGCTGCCTGATGACGCCAACGGCGCGGAAGTCAAGACTATCGTAGTCGGTGAGGAAGGACCGGGGCGCGGGAAATGGAGAAAATGGTTCACACCTGAAAGCGGGGGAGTTATTTCCCTTAAGGACCATATGCTGGAGAGAGGAAGCGGCTGGTACTTCATCAGGTTTTACGATGAAAATGACCGTCTGCTGGATAGTCTCGACTTCAGGCTCTCAGTCGCTTTGAGATGTGTGCGGCGTGAGTCGGTGTCATTACTTCCTGCATCGGAAGGCCACAGCCCGCTGACTGTGGAGCTATGTCACACGAGCGGTTGTAGAATCCGCCCTGCAAATGCATCTGCTCGGAAAGCGCATGTCAAGCCGGGAAATGAAGCCACGTTCATTGGGCTTCCGTCATGTCCTGGCGATGATGAGACGCTGTGGGAGATTGTAGACGAGCACGGCTCGCATGTCGAGATTGCAATCAGTGCTGAACGAATCTGGTGGGCGTTGGGTACCGAAGAGTCTGAGCCGGAGGAATGGGCGGATCGGACGCTGAAGGTGGGAAGAAATTCTCTTCGAGCCACTTCTGATGCGGCGCTATGGCTCAGGCTCCCCCAGACGGGAAGGGTGGAGCACATAGCAGTGGGCTTTGAAAGTACAGAGCCAAGAGATTTCACCCCGCGAGGAAACGAGCGTACAGTACGCATGCCCTTGCGGAATTTCAGTGATTCCTCAGAACTTCACCGCTGTGGCGACCATCGCCTTCAGTTGCACATTTCGAAGGCAGGCCGGCACCACGCCGCCGATGTTTTAGCGGTATCGGTCAGGTACCGGTGCAAGCCCCACGGCACAATCATCGAAAGTGAAGATGACCTCGTTGAGCATGTTGCAGCCAGTCACATCAATGACCATTTCCGGCTAATCATGAAGTATAACGAGTTGCGCTCACGGATTTCCTCGCTACCTGCAGGGATCCATAAGTGCGCTCATTGCGATTATTATTTGAGAACAGATGACAAGAACTACAATACGAAGTTCTCGCACCATTTGCTGGAAATGCACGATGATCATCAACTCCACTTCAGGATTGTAAACGACGTAGCAGAAATCAGAGAGGCTGTCATCCACAATCTTCCGGACGTGTATATTTGTCGGTCGTGCGGCATTCACGTTGAAAATCCGAGCGACCCATATGATCTGGCGGAACACATCGTGTCGAAACACAAGGCCGAGATATTTGAGTTGGAGTAAGGGCACGGTGTCTAAAAGCACAATCGCACTAGCTGCTGAGGTCGAAGCAACCTATAGAAGGTACCTGCAAACAACCTTCTATTTCAGGGACCCACAACTTCGGCGGTCGTTCGAGGAAGCTCTCAGTTCCGGAGACCTCTGCAAAGGCCCGTACATCGAAGCGACGCCTGTGTTCAAGCTTGGAGAGACGCCAAGAAAGCTGTTTGCTGAAATCGCTCCTTCTGTGGAGGCGGACGCGGGCTTCCTTCAAGCGGCGCAAGGAGATAGGCCCCTTTATCAGCACCAGGAGCAGGCCATTCGGGCCGTATCCGCAGGACAGAACGTCATTGTCGCTACCGGCACCGGCAGCGGCAAGACCGAGTGCTTTCTCTATCCCATCTTGCTCCACTTGTACCAAGAGTTTCGGGCAGGAGAACTGTGTCCCGGCGTTCGGGCGCTTGTTCTATATCCGATGAACGCTTTGGCTAACGATCAGCGCGAGCGACTCGGCGCCATAAGCAAGACGCTCGAAGACGCCGGCTCGCCATTCCGCTTCACGTTTGGGCAGTACACGGGTCAGGCCCCCGAGGACGCCAGCGACACGAGGCGTAATGCCGCTAATCATTTGGCCAATCGGATGTCCGGGGAGCTTGTATTGCGTGAAGAAATGCGCCGGACCCCGCCGCACATCCTATTGACCAACTATTCTATGCTCGAATACCTCCTTCTGCGTCCACACGATAGTCCCTTGTTCGATAATGGTAACGCCCAGTGGTGGACGTTCCTCGTGCTGGATGAAGCTCATCAGTACCGCGGCTCGAAAGGCGCTGAGATGGGCATGCTGCTGCGGCGTCTGAAGCGCCGACTCCGTGAAGGAGGCCGCGCAGGGCCTTTCCGCTGCGTCGCTACAGGCGCTACCCTTGTTGGCGGGCGAGAGGATGTTGACGACGTCTCACGGTTTGCGGCCGACCTTTTTGGCGAACCCTTCGACAGCAAGAACGCTATCCTGGGCGAGTCGGAGCCTCTTGCTGAACCCCCGCCGCGAAGCCTGTCGGATGCGGATTATCGTAGAGCGGCGGACATGTTTGCCCAAGGATCGAACAGCAAGCCCGACTTGGTGGAGCTTGCTGGCAAGCTCGGGATAGCCCCCTCGGGCGAGTCTGATCCAGCCAAGATGCTCGGCGAGATATTCCTTCACGATGGCCGTTCAACCCAGCTACGGCTTCTACTCAACGAGCATCCCGCGGAGGTGGCTGAGACTGCTAACGCAGTGTTTGCTGATATACCATCAGATGCGCGCGTCGACGCTTTGGCATGCCTGACTCAACTGCTATTGAGAGCACAATCTTCGGTTTCCGGAGCGCCGCTGCTTTCGGTGCGCTATCACTTGTTCCTTCGCTCACTCGAGGGTGCATTTGTCGTTTATGGCCCGGAGGAAGGACAGAGGCGGGCTCAGATCGGTCACAGGCAGCAGGATTCGGATTTCACCCAGTTCGAAGTCGCTTTGTGCCGTGAATGTGGACAGCATTACATCGTCGGTATGAAAAGGGACGGAAAGCTCACGGAAGCCATTCGTGACCCCAGCCATCCGGACTTCGGAGCCACTTTCTTCAGGCCCCTCAACGAGGATGGCGGCCATCATTCAGCGACGAGCACCGCGGGCAAGGTGTACCGCCTATGTACAAGGTGCGGGAGGATGTGGAAGGAAAACGGCAAGCCTGCCTGCAGCGGGTGCACCACAAGCGTTGTCATCCTTGTAGAAGAGCAGCAATCTGCAGCCGAGAAAGAGGATCAGATCCCCCGATGCAGTGCTTGCGGATACACTTCTCCCGACCCTGTACGCGAAGTGATACATGGGTCGGACGCTCCACACTCGGTTATCGCTACTGCTCTGTTTCGAATGCTGCCCGAGGACCGACAAAAGGTGCTCGCGTTTGCCGACGGCCGCCAAGAAGCCGCCTTCTTTGCATGGTATCTCGAACATTCGTTCAAAGACATCCTCATGCGAAACTTGATCGCAAGTACGGTCGCTGATCTCGGCTCTCTTACAGATGACGGCCTTTCACTTTCAGAGCTTGCGGCAGGCTTGCACGACCTCTTCCGCAAGCAGAAGATGTTCCCTGCTACGGTAGGTGACCTCGAACTGCGCAAGTGTGCTTGGGTCGCTGTCTATCGCGAGTTCCTCACCGACGAGCCGCGGATTTCCTTGGAAGGCACGGGTCTTGTCCGGTGGTCTACTAAATGGCCTGAATGGTTCCGTGCTCCCGGGTTTCTGCTCGATCCTCCCTGGTCACTCACGGAACCCGAGGCCCGCGATCTATTGTTCGTTCTGCTGGACTACATGCGCTCTGACCGGGCCGTCGAGCTTCACTTCGAAGGCGGCGCGCCCTTCAACTGGGATGACCTGGGCCTGCAGGCCCGGCAAATGCGTGTGAGGATCGGCCCACCAATGAAACAGAAAGACGTCCGAAGCTGGGACGGCAAGACCGGGCGGCGTGCTCGCTTCCTCGCAAAGCTGCTCGTGACCAAAGGCGTTCCGCAGGATGAAGCCCTTGAGAAAGCGGTAGGGGCCTTAAGACATATCTGGCAGGACATATCCGAATGCGACGATATGGCCCCCTCGTCGGTCGAGGGAATGCTGCTGCTGGCGGGTGATGCACGCAGACTGAATCCCGCCTGGTGGAGAGTGAGGCACGTGACGGATGAAGACACCGTTTTTCAGTGCGAGACTTGCAGCCGACTTCAGAGCGTGTCAGTTCTCGGTGTCTGCCCGCGGCACGGTTGCAATGGGACGCTGCAAGCATTGCGCCGCCGTGACCTCCTGCCCAATCATTATCGACAACTTTACGAGACGCACCTGCCAGGCTCACTTCGCGTGGAAGAACACACCGCCCAGCTCAGCCACGATAAGGCGCGCGAGTTTCAGGACGATTTCAAGAAAGGAGCCATCCACGTCCTGAGCTGCTCAACCACGTTTGAGGTAGGGGTGGATCTCGGCGATCTAGATACCATATTCCTTCGCAATGTCCCCCCGGAGCCGTTCAACTATGCCCAGCGCGTCGGGCGGGCAGGCCGACGAAGCGGGCACCCGGGTTTCGCTATCACGTATTGCCGTCGTGGGCCGCACGATTTGTATCATTTTGCCCATCCGGAACGAATGCTGCAGGGAATGGTACGCCCGCCGGTCCTGAGCCTCACCAACGAGAAGATCATCATCCGTCACATGACAGCGATGTCGCTTTCGGCCTTCTTCCGTGCGAACAGAGCCAGGTTCACGGACGTCGACAGCCTACTTGGTGATATGGCACGCCCGTCTGCCTTGGTCGACTTCCGGTCGTTCCTCCATAACGAAGAGGCGAAGCTGGCAGAAAGTATGATCGCCATCGTACCCACCGATATCGCTTCGCACGTCGGCTTGACCGACGACTCTTGGATATGGCAAATTGCCGGCAACGAGAGTCGCCTCGCAATGGCTGAAGCGGCCGTGAGTCAGGACCACCAAAACGTCAGGAAGGTCGAAGAGGACGCCGCCTCGGAGGGACGATACCGCGCCGCTGAGTGGGCGAAGAGGCGAGCAAGAACAATCTGCAAAGAGGATGTGCTATCGTTCCTCTCCCGCAATGCTGTGATCCCGAAGTATGGCTTTCCCGTTGATGTTGTCGAGCTTGATCTTCAGCGTGTACACCAGAGCCGAGACGCGATGAATGTCCTGCTGCAAAGAGACTTGGCACTCGCCATTGCTGAATTTGCACCCACGTGCGAAGTGGTCGCGAACAAGAAGAAGTGGTCTTCGTATGGCCTGAAGATCGTGGCCGACCGCGAACTTGCGCGCTGGTGGTATGCGAAATGCCGAGTCCATAACAGGTTCGAGCGAATCCAATGGAGAGGCGACGAGGTCAGGCCAACCTTTGAGACCTGCTGCCCGAGTATGGAGGTCGGCATGAAATATGTGGATCCCGTGTTCGGCTTCATTGCTGACCGCACCAAGCCGCCCACAGAGCCGAAGCGAAAACCTGCGAGAGTGTTTTCCACTCGACCATACTTCGCGGGGTTCAAAGACGGCGGCCCAGAGGCCGTTGCCCACGGCCCTGTCAGTGTCCGACCCGCTTGCCCCGGCTGCATGGTTGTGTTGTGCGAAGGCCGTCGTGGTGGAGGGTTCTACGTGTGCAAAACCTGCGGTGCCGGATTCCGGGGAGACGCGTTAAAGAAGAACCACAAGACTCCTTTTGGACAGGAGTGCCATGGCACTCTCGAACAGGTGGCTCTGGGGCACGAGTTCACCACCGACGTTCTTGAACTTCAGTTCAACGTGCCCCTGCAAGAAGACACATCTCCCGTATGGTTTGCACATTCGCTTGCCTATGCCCTGGTCGAAGGGGCCGCTGAAAGACTGGAAGTACCGTCGACTGACCTCAACGTCACAGTTGGAAAGTGCGAGCAGTTGATTGTTCCTCCGGTCATTCTGTACGACAATGTGCCTGGTGGGGCAGGATTGGTGGCTCGACTCGAGGACAAGACCGTGCTAAAGGAGTGTCTCACCATCGCTCGGGAACGGGTCGGCGGCGCTTGCGGCTGCGATGAGGATACGAGCTGCTACGGATGCCTCAGAAACTACAGGAATCAGTTCGCGCATCCGCAACTGCAACGTGGGCCGGTCTTACGATACATCAATGCCATCATGACTCTATTGTAGCGCGGCAAAGGCCGGATACCAGCTCGGGAGAACCGCATTCAAGCTTGGCTGTCGTGCCCTTTTGCGCGTGTGGCTTCGCACTTGCCTTTCTTCGCCCACCCTCACGCATTGAAGCGCCAGTTTATGACGAACATCCCGTGCGAATCGATTGCAAACATCGGCGACCCTATCGTCGGACACGATAAGCTGGACTTCCTCGTGCGGCACGAGGGCTTCGACGAGTTCGCAGAACGTCGCTTCAAACCTCTCTTCCCCTCCCTTCGGCCATTGTAGTCAGGTGGCGGAATGAGGTGCCCATTCGGGGGGCACGTACGTTCTCTTGTTAAACTGCCCGCCGAGAATGCGGACCTTTTCCTCGGGCGAGAAGCGACGGCGCCCTCTTGTCCCGGACTTTTTCCCCTTGTGGGTTACATACTAACACAGACCGGGGAAAGGCCCAATTCCGTCTGAAGCATGACTCAAGCCCTATCGCTGACCTGTCC
>JABMSA010000805.1 GCA_013202185.1 Planctomycetota bacterium | reverse complement strand
GCGATGAACACTATGATGGCGATGCTTGCGTAGGCCACGATCCGGGCTGTGCGATAGGCGAGGCTGCGCCGCCACGACGGTGTGGTGCGTTCGAAGGTGCTTGTGTCGGCGGCGTGGGCCTCTTGGAGGGCCTGTTCGTGGAGGAATTGCTCGTGAGAGGCCCGGGCGGCGCGCGCAGACGCAAGAACTCGGCCGGTGAAGCCCGGTGGCGGCTCCGGATCGGGGATGGCGCCGGCCAGGTCGAGGGTGACGCGATAATCTTCGAGGAGCTTCTTGCAGGAGCCGCATGAGCGCAGGTGATCGCACAGGGCTTGCCGGCCGACGGCGGGCAGCTCGCCCATCAGATACGCAACGATCTCTTCCTGGTAGTGCTTGTGCTTGTCCATTTCTATGCCGTCAGTCCGTTTGCTCGCTGAGAATTCTCTGGAGTTTTTGTACCGCGGAGTGCATTCTCGATCTCACCGTTCCTACCGGCACGCGCAATGTTTCAGCGATTTCGGCGTATTTCATTCCCTGGTTCTTGGCCAGGGTAAATGTGAGCCTCTGTTCTTCCGAGAGCTGAGCAAGCGCCTTTTGCAGCCTGATGGCGATCTCGAAGTGCGCCGCCGAGGTTTCTGCGGTTTCCGGTGCGGGGATGGTGTCTATCAGTTCCTGCCCGGATCCCTCTTTCCCGATAGGCACGTACAGCGAGGTTACCTGCGGCTTTTTCCCCTGCGATCGGTAGTGGTCTATCCACAGGTTTCGAGCGATTCTGAAAAGATACGTGCTGAACTTCGCCTCGGCCTTGTAACTTTTCCTGTGGATGAATACCCTGCAAAAGACTTCCTGTGTGAGATCTTCGGCCCGCTGCTCGTCCCACAACAACCGGTAAAAGAAATTAATGAGCGGCCTCTGGTGCCTTTCGACAAGCTCGGCGAAGATGTCCTCGTTGTCGGTCTGCTGGAACTCCAGCATGAGCTCTGCGTCGGGCCTGGGCATCGCAACTCTACCTGATACTAACGGATTTCACGCAAAAAGTTCATTTTTTTGCGGTGTGTCGCGCCGTTACATTTTCTTACACCTGACATAGTATATCGATCCGGACGGGAAATGTCAACGGGTGCAGGTGGCCGCGCACGAAATGTATCAAAGGTTATCGGCTCTTTTGACGATGTACAGCAACGTGAGCGTATCGGGCTCGAGCGCCGATGCACGAGCGTTTCACGAGAAAATGCGCCGGTTTTTCCATTGCCAAACGCCGCGCACTTGATATAATATTCCCCAGCTTGAGGCGCGCGTCGCAATAGCCTCAGCGTTATGGACATCACTGGCATCTGATTCAGGAGGTATGCCTTATGACGCGTTTTCTTACTGTGTTGGCGCTGATAGTGTGCGTTGGCGGGCTGGCCGCGGCCGCCGAGCCGGATCTTACGATCACAGACCCGTGGGCCCAGTTCTGGAGGAACAACGTTCAATTCCCTCTCCAGGGCTGGGGTAATCTGGATACAACCTGGGGCCAGATGATGGAGTCGGTTGAGCTGCACGGACATCTTCGCGTGCGCTACGAGAGCAGCGAGATCATGTCGATCCAGAGGATTTTCGGGCCCAGCCCAACAGGGCCCGACCAAACACTCGTCCCGGACATGCGGAGGCTGGGCATGGTCGGAGATAGCTGGGACGACTGGGTGGCCTACAAGGCACTGTTGAACGTCACGTTCAACCTGGCCCACGACATCTCTTTTTACACATCGTTCGTCAACATGAACGTGCTGGGCGACAACACAAGATTTCACAGAACAATGCCCACCAATGTGGGCGGCAGCACGCGCATCGACAGCCCGCAGATACACAATCCCGAGGTGGCCGTTTATCAGAGCCACATGCAATGGGAGGACTTTCTGCTCCCGGGGATCACCGCAAAGGCGGGCCGCCAGGAATTGGTTTTCGGCGACGAATGGCTGCTCAGCAACAATTCCTTCTACGGCGGCCTGAGCTACGATGCCGTGAAACTGTCGATAAACACCGACGACATGTATTCCATTGATTTATTCGCCGCATGGGTAAGCGAAATGTATTCGCCCCCCGGGCCGTCGCGACCCAAGATCTTCGGCGTGTATCTCACATACATCGTCGATCAGGGCCTCGAAGAGAACCAGGAAACCCTGCTCGACTTGTACTTGCTCTACAACGTCGACAACATGACCGCCGCCGCCGACCTTGGCAGCAGAACCGATTTCGCCAAAGAGCGACGCTACACCCTGGGCTCGCGCCTGGCCGGCAATCTTCTTCCCGACGTCGACTACTCCCTGCAGGCCGCTTGCCAGGCCGGCCACACAGCCACCAACACCACCAGCCATGCCGACGTCGAAGCCTACGCGGGCGAAGCCGAAATCGGCAAGACCTGGAAAGAGATGGACTGGTCGCCGCGCATCGGGGTCAGAGCCGCATACGCAAGTGGCGACGGCAACACCAGCGACGGAGATTCCGGCGCATTCAACCCCCTGTACCAGGACATGCACGGCAAACACGGCCTGGCCGACGTATTCCACTTCACCAATCTCATCGACTACGCCGCCACACTCACCATGACACCCGGCAAGAACTGGACTATCGGCGTCGAAGGCCACACCTTCAGGCTCGCCGAACGCATACAGGGAAGCTCAAAACAGCTCGGCAGAGAACTCGACGTCTTTGCCAGACTGCAGGCAACCGAACGGCTCAGCGCCGAGCTCGTCTGGACATCCTTCGACCAGGGCCAGGCATTCACGGACGTAACCGGAACCGACCCTCACAGCCAGAGGATATATCTTAACTTCGAATACTCCTTCTGACCCGCACCCAGCAGCACACTCAAGCCACGCGCCACGTCGGGCTGGTTCCCGGCGTGGCGTTTTTCTGCATGCACCAATTCCCCATCATTTCCGGGCATCCGCCAGATTCCGATTTTCCTCGGGAAACAAGATCATCTTGCCCTTGACTTTTCATCCCCACATCGCCATAATAAGGAAGAAAGGCGAGGCTACACAAACAGGGTGCAAACGTGAGTACCCAAGTCACAACAGGAGATCGTTATGGAACCTCTTGCTTTGGGCGTGATGCTGGGCTTCGGCGATGACCCTCGCAAGGTGCTGAAAAAGGCACAGGACCTCCGCGTGCCTACGGGCCAGATGGGCCGTCCGTCCGACAAGTACCTCGCCGGCGAAGGCCTCGACGAGCTGAGAACAATCATCGGGGAATCCGGCGTGGAAATCACAACCGTTTTCTGCGGATTCAAGGGAGAGTCGTACGCCGATATCCCTACAGTGCGGCGGACCGTGGGCCTGGTGCCCGGGGCCACGAGGGCCGAGCGCGTTGAAGAAACAAAGCAAATCATCGACTTCGCACGCGCCATCGGCGTGCGCGATGTTGCCGCACACATCGGATTCATCCCCGAGGATCGCACCGATCCCGACCACAACCAACTGGTGGAGGTGCTCCAAGACATCTGCGATCATGCGGCAGCGTGCAGCGAGGCACACTGCAACGGCCAAAACTTCAGCCTCGAAACAGGCCAGGAAACAGGCCAGGCGCTCCTGCAATTCATCCAGGACGTCGGCCGCGACAACCTCAAAGTCAATTTCGATCCGGCCAACATGAT
>JABMSA010000804.1 GCA_013202185.1 Planctomycetota bacterium | reverse complement strand
CTCTACAATGCCATCGCCGACCGCCCAGCAGAATCGAGACATGAGAACTTGTGGGGTCGGCCGCAGACGAGACGCCGCCCGGCATCGTAGACCCCACAGACCCACAGCAAAATGCGCACACGCGCGTAAAGGCATGGCCCAAGAACCGGGCGAGGAAACCGGATCGACAAGGAGGAAGCCGGATCGAGGACGACGACGAGGACGAGGACGACGACGAGGACGAGGACGATTCGGAGACCCATAGTCCCATTGTCCCACAGTCCCAATGGGGACGTTACCAAAAAAAAACGCGGCCGGAGTGTTGTCTCCGGCCGGTTTACAGGGACTTTTCGGATGCTTGCGGCTTCAGGTTGCCGAAGCCAGGGATACGGCGCTCGCGAAGCCGAGAATGAAGACGGCCACGAGTATCACGGCTACCCTGGTGCACACCTGAATCAGGAACGCCTTGCCCCAGTGGATGTGGTATACGAGCTTGACGATCCACGTGCTGATGAGAAAGAAGACGAACACTAGAATGCCGGGTATGATGGTAGTGCCCATGACACCGGCCAGCCCCTCGGGGTTGAGCGCCCGGCCCAGGCCAAAGGTGACGGCGATCAGGAGTGTCGCAATTGAGATGCGGTCGAACGACGAGCAGATGAGGGCTTTCATGAAATTGCCCCCTTCCTTGCGTTGGCCTGCAAGGCCGGCGCCGATCCAGAGGAAGACGCTCGACAGGGCGATTGTTATCAGCAGCGCGAAGAGGAAGTATGCTATGCCAAAGGCCGGCCTCACCAGGGTCTGCTTGTTTGGCGGCAGCTCGGCCATGCTGGCCTTGTCGCTCTGGAACGCTTTTCGGAGGATGGAGGGCATCGGCAGGAGGAACGGGCTTTCGGCTTCCGTGTCGACGGCAACCTTGGGCACCGCCCAGCACTTGGCGAAGTCGCCGTAGAGGGTGTCGACCAACTGCCAGAGGGTCTTGCCCTCGAGAGGGTTCTTCGTTTTTTCAGCTTCTTGAGCTATTGCAGACGAGGAGATAATCGCGCTCAAGATGACCGGCAGTATTGCGTAACGAGCCATCTTCATTTTCACTTGCACCTCCGTGTCATTGGGGCTCCGCGGTCGCCTCGAGCCCTGCGGAGCCTGGTTCAGCTCTTCCGAATTGAGCCGCCGAAGTAGAGGGGGCACCGCGAACGCCCACCGTATCTACGTATATCGGCAGCTACTCCTATTCTCTTTAGTTAAAAACATTAGTGAAGCGAAAACTGCGCCACTGCCACGTCTCGTGTGCCGTTGGTGTGTCCGCCTCAGAAGGCGGTGCGACGAGCGAAGACGCTCGTCGAGATAAATCGCTTGATGGCGGTTGTCTCGGGAGGCGGGCGACGGGCGACGACGCCAAGGCCGGGAGCAGAAGTTTTTCGAAGGCTGCGTTCCATTGATCATGAAGCGCCTTTTTCATTTCGCAATGGCGCCGATAATCACAGCGGAGCAATGGCTCGCCGAGCAGGGGCGTCCTTGCGCGAGGGAGAATCGTGGCAGACAAACACCACACCGAGCTTGCCGTCGGCATATTTGTGATCATTGCCGTTTTGATCGTGATGTTCCTCATCGTTCAGATGGGCGAGAGGCTGTTTGTGAGTGAATATCAGGTCGCCGCTTATTTCGAGAACGCCGCCGGCCTGAGCCCGGGCGTAACGGTGACGCTGGCCGGTGTGCCCGTCGGAAAGGTGCGACGCATCAAGCTCCTCACACCGAAAGAGGTGGGGGAGCTGGGCCGAAAGGGCACACTCGTTCGGGTGGAACTGCTCATCGAGAGCAAGTTTGGCATACCGATCGACTCGGAGCTTGTGCTTACCCGCACCGCGCTCCTGGGCGAGCAGTGGCTGATGTTCTCCGAGACGGACACAATGAAGTACTTTCCGAAGGACGGCTCGGCCGTGGTGTGGAACACCCGCCTTCCGCCCGGGCCCACTGAAGAGATCTCGGCGATATTCGAGGATATCAAGAAGGGTTTCGGCGAGCTTGTCGGCAACATCAACCTGGTGTTGGGCGACGAGGAGTTTCGCCGCGGGCTCATCGCCACTACCGTCAACGCTGCCGTGGTCACCGACAAGGCCAAGGTCCTGGTCGACGACGCGGCGGCGGCTGCGCGGTCGATGAATGCGTTTCTGGTTTCGGCAAACAACGTGGCGGCTCAGCTCGACGAGTCGATCCGAAACAAGGAGGGCCTGGCGGGCGCGCTCATGAGCGACGAGGAATTCGCCGATGATGTGAAGGAAATAGTAAGATCGCTGGGCGGAGCGGCGGCCGAGCTGCACGACGCAATCCTTCGCGGAGCGGCCGCGGCCGATGAGATCCGCAAGCTGGGCAGTTTCTATCGCAGAAATCCGTCGGCGGTGATATGGGGCGCATCATCAACTGGCGGCGTGCGCTATGTGCCGCAGCCGGTAGAGGGTCCCTGAGCGGCCGGCTCCTCCGGGCACGGTGCCTCTTCGACACCGAAGAACGATTCCCTGAAAATGTTCAACTGCTCCAGCGTGATGTCGGCGCAGTTCTTGATTCTTTCATACACCTTGCGGGGGTCAGACGCCAACAGCTCGGAGAGCTTTACCGATGCGTCGAGAAGGCTGGCGGATTTCCTGCCGACCATGCCGTTGAGGAGCGGCGCGGCAATCCTGCACAGCGGGCCCAGCAGCCCGTGAACGCGGATGAAAACCGTTACGGTGTTGCACACAACGTTGGGCTGCTCCTGGCAATAATCCATCACAAGCACCGACTCGCCGCGTACCTTGCCCAGCAGGCCGAGGTCGAAAAGGCCGTTACCGTAGAAGATTCGCTTGACGGTCGTTGCGTAAACCGGCTCGAACGTGCCGGTCATGCCCGCCTTGTCGTCGTAGGTTAGCGTGCCGTTGGCGTCCTTGGCAATAACGTATTTCTCGAGCCCGAGGTGCCGCATCATTGCGGACGTCAGCACCATGCGGTCCAGGAGGAAGCCGAGCACCTCGGCGGTGGTATCGAAGCGGTTTTCGTTGAGCCTGCGTCGAAAAGTGGTGTGATCGACCACTTTCTTCACCTTGGTGGCCTGGGTGGTGTCGGAAAATGCGTCATACGGAATCAGGAGGGTTTCTCCGAGCGAAGCAGCCGCACACAGAAACACAAACGTCGTAACTACACACACGCGGACCATAGCAGGACCTCACTTTTCGTCTTCCGGCTTTTTCCGTGTGTTGCGTCGTGCAGCACCTTTGTTATATGTTTTCCACCATGTTTCCCACAGATTCGCTGCTTCGTTTCGCTTGTCCCGGTCATCGTCGGGATTGTATTCGAGGGGAGTGTCGCACATTGTTTTCAAGATCAGGTGCGCCATCTTGCGCACGGCTTTGTTTTCATCTCGCAGCCTCGAGATGAGGATCGGCACGGCCGCGTGGTCGTCGAGGAGGCTCAGTGCCACGACGGCTGCCTTGCGGACCCTGTGGTCGTCGTCGAGACACGACCGTCTGACGGCGGGGAGCGCGGCCTTGCAGCCGATGCGCCCGAGCGCCATTACCGCTTCGCGTCGCAGAAGAGGGTTTTTGTCGAGCAGGAAGCCCTCGAGCTGCTCCACCGATTCCTCCCTCTCGTGATTGCCGACGGCGCCGATGGCTTCCCGGCGCACGTTGTGAGATGCATCTGCGAGCATCTCGCAGAGGAGGTCCATGGCCTGGGGATCGATGATCCGGCCGAGAACGCCTGCCACTCGCAGCCTTAGCGTTTCGTTTTCCGCCGGCGCGGCCTCGGCCAGCATCGGCAAGATGCTCTTGCCGGCATCGGCAAGCTCATCGGCGGCGGCGATTGCCTCTTCCGGGTTGTCGGCCGCCAGGTGGTCGATGAGTGCGCGCCCCCTTGCGGGGGGCATTGCAGCGGGGGTCTCTTGCGCAGGTGGGTCTGCGGGTTTTGCCTCGGCGCCCGCCGCCGGAAGCGCCGCGAGGATAATGGCTGCGGCTGTTATGGCTTGAACGATAAACTTCATCGGACCGCCTGTTGTGGGGCCGTGTCAGCGGATCACGCGGGCATCCGCCCAATCGGCGTGATCGTTTATGTGCAGCCCTTCGCCAAAGTCCGCCACTAGGGTCAATCTGCGGCCGCCGGTGACGTCGAGGTCCACCGAAACGGCCCCCGAGGCCCGGCTCACGTGCTTGTTTTCGAAGATCGGCTTGCCGTCGAGTTCAACTCGGATTTCGACGTTTCCGCCGGCGGCATCGCCTATCTCGTCGTCGATGCCCACCTCGCTCAGGAACCTCTTGAACCGCCCGCCCAGGTCGTATGTCAACTCGCAGCGCGAGTGGACGCCAAGGCCCTTGCGTCGGGTTTTGCCTTGCAGGGTTATCGGATTTCCTCCAACCGACCGGTCGCGGCGAAAGAACCACGGCCGCTCGTCGAACAGTGGCGTTTGTTTTACCTGCACGGGGTCGATATCCGAGAGGTAAACGAGCCTGCCGTTCTTGCATCGGATCGCCGATACGTGGTGCAGGCCCACGGTGAAGTCCTTGTCGAGGGTGGAGCGAATCGAGAGGGTTTTGTCCTTGAGCGTTGCCTGCGAGGCGGTTATGGCCGAGCCGTCGGTGCAGGCAACCATCAGGAGCAGGGCGTCCGGTTCCCTGTATTTCTTGCCGACGGCGGCAAGGCTCACCATCTTGATGCGCTCGAAAGGTATGGGTACTTTACCCAAAGAGCAGTCAAAAATCAAAGATTCTTCGGTGAATCGCGCGACCAGACCGGGCAGTGTGTCGCCGTTGGCCAGCACCAGTTTGTCTTGCTTGCGGTTTTGTGCGGAGCGAATGTTGCCGCCGGCCGGCCGTTGGGCGGCGCTGAAGCTGATGGCCGCGATGTCGCTCATGGCCACCACAAGGCTTCCGAGCGTCGGTGATGCTATCTGCACGTCGTCTTCGGAGCCACCCGTTACCTTGCCGCAGATGTTGTCGCCGTTGCGAAGGCTTATGCCGTGCGGCTGCGGTGCGGCCGGCGGCCGGTTTTGCATAATCACGGAGATAATATTCTCGGTGGGTACGTCTACGGTGGCGTCGGGTGTTCTTATGCGGAGTGTCCGGCTGCTCAGGTCGATGACTTCGCCGGCAACGTTTTTCCCGTCGACGGTGGTGACCTCAGTGGTCGTAACCTCAGTGGTCGCAGCCTCAGTGGTGGCAACCTCGATGGTCGTTACCTCGGCGGCGCCGGCGGCGTTGCATGCTGCCGCGGCGAGGAGCATGCCGATTGCAAACGTGATGGATCGTATGGTCTGTGCGGTCATTGTTATTCCAGCTTGAACCTTTTCAGCAGGCCCTTGTACTGTTTGATCTCTTCGAGTTCTTTTTCCTTGCCGAGGAGTATTGCCGCTTCGGCGATCGTGCGCATGAGCTGGTCGTCGGCCTGGATGTCTACAACGCGTTCGGCTCCGTGCTCGTCGCCGAGTTGAATTCTGATCCAGGCTCTCAGGAGGTAGCGTGCGGAGTCTTTGGCCATGGGCACGGTGAGGTCCTCGTACCATTTGTCGAAGCCGGGATACTTGCTGGAGTCTTCTTCGTCGAACTCGGCCAGTTCCTCGAAGAGGGTTTTGTGCTCGGCGAGATATTTCTCTGTATAGATGTCGAAACTCTCCGCGCGCCTCACATCTTCGAACTTTCCCAAGTCGTTGGCATCCATGTGCGATTCCTGCTGGAGTTCGATGTCGGGCTTCACGCCGCCCCTGTCGGTGTGCGTGCGCTGGATGCTCCTGCCCGACGGCAGGTAGTATTTTGCGATGGTTATCTTGAGTGCCCCGTCCGATTTGATCTTCATCAGGCGCTGCACGCTGCCTTTTCCGTAGGTGCGCTGGCCCACGAGCACCGCGCGCTTGTAATCCTGCAGTGCTCCGGCTACGATCTCGGAGGCGCTGGCGCTCTTGTCGTCGACCAGCACCACCAGCGGATAGTCGGGATGCGTGGCGGGGTCGTTGGTAACGTGCCGCTCCTCCGGGACCAGCCGCCCCTCGCTGCGCACGATCAGTTTGTCGTTCTTGAGAAACATATCGGCTATGTCGACGGCGGCCGACAGCAGCCCTCCGGGGTTGCCGCGGAGGTCGATGATCAACGCCTCGAGGCCCTGCCCCTCGAGGTCCTCGAGGGCGGCCGCTAGTTCTTCCACGGCGCCGTCTCCGAAATGCAGCAGCTTCACGTAGCCTATCGACGCGGGCAGCATTCTGTAGTACACCGACTTGAGCTGAATGGATTCGCGCTCTATGGTTATCTCCTTTTCCCCGGGAAGCGAATGGCGGAGGATGGTGACGTTGACCTTCGTGCCGGGCTTGCCCTTGAGCTCGGTTACCAGGTCCTGGAGTTCCTTGCCCTTTGCGGGTTCGCCGTTTATCTTCACGATCTGGTCGTAACTCCGCAATCCCGAGCGATACGCCGGGCCGCTATAGATGGGCCTGATGACGTTGAATGTGCGCTCGTCGGGCTCGTCCACGTCGCCCAGAAAGCCCACCCTTGCGCCGATGCCTGCGTACTCGCCCGACATGTTCTCGCGAAATTCGCCGTACTGCTTTGCATCCATGTAGCTGGTGAAGGGGTCCAGCGACGAGGCCATTCCCTTGGCGGCCGAATCGCGCAGCTCGGCAAACGGCTTTGGCTGGTCAACGTGAAACTTCTGCAGCTTTTGCGCGATCTCATTCAACACGGGATCCTTGAATCCTCCCGTGTTTGCGAGGTCGCGCCTCTTGGTTTGCCTGAGGCTCCTGAGGTTGAGCAACGCCCTCGCCTGGCCGCCCCGATGCCCGGGCTCGACCCGCAGTGCCTCGAGCACTTCGAGCACCTCATCGCTGAAATCACTTATCTCGGCGAGCGCCAGGGCGCATTTCTTGCGGTCTTCGCCTTTGGCCGTGGCAAAGACTTCGCGGAGCGTTGTGTTTGCCTTTTGCCAGGCCTCGTTGGTGGTGGCGGCCGACCACAGCGAACGCGCCAGGGCTATTTTCACGTCCACCCGCTGGGCCTTGTCGAGCAGTCGCACCAGTGCTCCCTCGGCCTGGCTTCGCCCGTACTCGCCAAGCAGTTCGGCTACGTCGCGCCCCAGGGGGGTGTTGGGCTGGTTTTCGACGATCTCGGCGAGGGCTTTCACGGCGCGCGGCACGTCGCCGATCTTGCACAGGGCGCGCGCCGCCGCCGCCTTGTACTCGGGGCTGAGCGAATCGAGCTGCTCTTCGACGATCGGGGCGATTTCCGAGCCCAGCTTCTCGAGCCGAAAAGAGGCTTCCCACGCGCCGACTTCCCGGCTTCTCATTCGCGACAGAAGTTCCTTGACCTCTGCTTTCTTGTCAGGCTCGGCACAGTATGCCGGCACGGCAAAACGCACTGAGCAGATCGCGGCGATCACAATCGAAAGTAAGATTGAGCGTCTTGTGAATCTCATTGTCTTTCCCTATTCTATTCTGGATCTTCTTCCGGATTCTCTTCCGGCGTCTTGAACTGTTTGACGTCGTATCCGTGTGGCAGCGTCAGCAGCAGGTCACCCAGCAACTCAGGTGAAAAGCTCTGCCCCAATCTGGATGAATTCGTGTGGAGGTACAAGCCGGGCGTCCAGCTCATACTTTTTGTAACGCCCTCGCCGTCGTCGTCGGTAACGGTCACTCCAAAACCGAAGATTCTTCCGACTTCGGGCTTGATCTCGCGGAGGTACGCCCACGGCAGCGCGCTCTCGTATACCACGCCTGACTGGTCCTCCTTGAGCTTGATCGAGTATTCTCCGTCGGGCTCGTCTTCCCTTCCCTCGTCCTCCTTGGGCTTGTCCATCAGCCCCTGCGAGAGGATGTAGTCGCCCCATCCGTAAACGTATCCGCCGTCGTTGAGGCAATCGATTCCGATGATCAACTGGTCGCCGATCCAGTGATCGCTGTCTCTTCTTGTTACGCGGTGCGTCCGGTCGGTTACGTCTACGGCGAGGTATAAGTTCTTGTCGTCCCAGCCGGCGTATATCTTCATCGACAGGTCGTTTGCGCTTCGCAGCCTTCCGGGCCCGCGCCGGTCGGATCCGGCGATGAGGTCGCGGCCGGGCGTGAGCCCGGGAAGCATCACTTCGACGTGCTCGGGCGTATCGAGAGTTGTGCAAGCACTCTCATCCCAATCATCGGCCAAAATGCCGTCGATTTCAGGGGGGCGGTCCATCCGCACGCAGCGCATGACGGGGTGGGTACTTTCGTGCAGCCGGTTGCGCACGCCCGCGAGCCGGTCGTAGATTCGGAGGTAGTCGGCGTCGGTTTGGGCTTGCGCCATCGCGCTCGTGAGCAGCTTGATCGCAACGGGGAGTTTTTTCATTTCGAGTGCCCGCTGGGCGGCGTGGAGCAAGTCTGCGGCGGATTCCGGCTCGGCGGCGCCTGCGGCCCGGTGCGCGGTGGCCGCGGGGTCGGTGCGGGCGTAGCACATCGTGCCGCGATCGGTGGCCACGATCAGCGAGGAACCCACCACTGCCGCGGCAAGATGCTCGGCCCCGGGCGGCCATGCCGCAAACGCCCGCCGCCGTGCGCGATTGAGCACGAGCACGCGCGGCGCGGCCTGCTCGCCGTTGAGGATCACGTAGTCGCCGTGAAGCTCCATCGAGCGCAGGTCGGCCATTGCTATCCGGTAGCTTTTGAAAAGCGGCTTGCCGCCGGCCACGTCGAATGCACGAAGGTGTTGCTCCATGCCAAGCCTCTGCAGCACAAATACGCCCCGCGAGTTGACGGCAGCGTCGAAGATCGAGTCGCGCGCTACGTCGCGCTGCCACATCACTCGGCCGGTCGCCGTGTTGAGCACCATCAGCTTGCCGTCGGTTGCGTGGGCGTCGGGAATCACCACGAGGTACGCGTCCGACGGCGCCGCCAGGAGGCCGCCTATGGCAAAGCCCGCAGTGGTGCGCCAAAGCTCCTTCCCGGTTTTTTCTTCGATCGCCGCGATTCTCCTATCCGACACCGGCACGGCGAAGAAGCCCCTCTTCTTCACGTGCACGGGCAGATCCGTGATCCGCATGCGGGGGAAGTTGAGCTCGGCCTCGTGCCGCACCTCGCCGGTTTTTTTATCGAAAACGTAAACCCCCGCCGGATGCTCGGAAAACACGACCACCGAATCATCGACCACCGTAAGTGCCCGGCGAAATATGAAAGCGTCGGCTATCTGCTGCTGCCACACAACGCCTCCGTCGCGCCCGTCGAGGCAGGCCACCTTGCCCTGCGTGGTGCAGAGGTACAAACGGTCGCCGTCGCCCGCTACGGCCGCTATGCCCCTGAAATCGCGCTTGCCGCCTTCGGTTTGGTATCGCCACGCTGTAGCGCCCGTTGCCGCATCGAGCGCCCGCAGTACACCGTGGCGGGCCACCAGCAGGCGGCCGTCCGAAAACTCCACCCGGCCGTCCCAGCCGGGCAGCCCCCGCGCCCAAACCAGGTAGCCCTCGCGGATTGTTCGGCACTCGAGGTAATCGTAGTCGTCGGCTTGCCCAAACATCCCGACCAGCCGGCGGCGGGGGGCGTCGGTATGGGCGATGAAAAACGTGCTGCGCTCACCGAAAGGCGTTGGCGCGGCGCAGCCGGCATTGCCGAGTATGATTCTTGGCGTGGCAGACGAGAGCCGCCCGGCAGACCGCCAGCGCTCGCGGAACGGCGGCGCAAACAACCCGCCCGGTGCCTCGTCCGGTTCCTTGAGCGCCGCCTTGCAATACTGCGCGGCGGTCAGCCCGCCGGTGCCTACCTTCGCCTCGGGATGATCAGCCGCCAGCCTCCGCAAGAACATCGCCTCGAGCTCGGGCCGTTCGGCCGCTTTCATTCGCTGTGCGGCGTGGAAGAGGATTCCCGGCCGGCGCCGTCGGGGCAGAATATCCGCCACGTGCTGAAAGTAGCCGGCCGCTTCGTTGGGGAAGCCCGCCTCCAGGCGCGATTCCGCCGTGATCTCGACGGCCCTCACGGCGGAGCTGCTGTTGGGGTAACGCGTTATCACCTTTTCCAGCTCAACGAGGTACAGCTCGGCCCGGGCCAGGAGCCTTGCTGCCAGCTTCTCCTGGGCGGCGTATATTTCTTCGCCGTGCCTGGCGATCAGCCCCTCGATCTTCTTCTGGGCCGGGATCGCCGCGCGCACCTCCAGCCCGCCCCCAACCTTGCACATTTCGTCGGGGTGCTCCGCCAACACCAACTGGTAGCCTTTCACCGCGTTGGCGTGCTGGCCCAACTGCTCCGCCAGGTCGCCGACTCGCATCAGGAGGCCCGCCTGCTCGGGTGAATCGTCGGCATACTGCAGCGCGAACAGCAGATACTGCACAGCCGCGTTCGGATCCTCGGCGAGCTTGCCTTGCGCGAGCATCTCGTACGCCGCCCGGATGCCTTCGCGAAGGCCCGGCAAATCATCGCCGCCCAATCGCAGCGATCTCTTGAAGCACACGAGCGCCCTCTCGGCCCGGCCCTTGCTCAGATACAGCTTGCCCAGCCCCAGCTCGCTCCACGGGCCGGTTTTGCCGAGCACACGCTGCGATCTTTGCCAACTCTCGAAAACGGTGACGCCGGGAGGCGTGCCCACAATCAGCATGTCGTCCGCGATGCAGAGGTTGCCCGCCTCGAGAGGCTCGGGCCATGCCGTTTGGCCGACCAACGCGCCCGTTGCGGCGTCGATCCGATGCAGCACCTGGCCCGTAGGCACGAGAAAGGCATCGGCTCCGACGGCCGGGCGGCCCGCCGGCCCGCCCGATAGCGGCTGCGACGTCCACAACAGCTTGCCGGTTGCCAGGTCCACGGCCGAGACTTTCTTGCCGAAGGTGAATACTCGCCCGGCGCCGCTCGGGGCGGAAAAATACAGTGCGCCGTTGCGCGGCTGACGCCATAGCACCGCTCCGTCGTTCAGATCAAGTGCATACAGCCAGTGTGCGTCTTGTGGCGCCACAACCGCCACGCCGCCCACAATTGCGGGCGGATTCATCGCCCACCTGAGCGCCTGGTCGATCGCGTGGGCCTTGAGAACAGGCGGGGCGTACGGATACCGCCGCAGCCACTTCACCTCGAGCGAATCGGCATCAACCGCCGCCACCGTGCCCAGGTTGGTGCAATATACTATTGTGTTGCCGAGTGCGGCCGGCGGCGCTCCGAGCGCGCCCAGCCCCAGGTGGCGCGGCTGCGAGTGCGACTCGAGGAACACCGTGCCGACCAGCGAGCCGCTGTGTGCATCGAGTGCAATCAGGAAGCTCTCGCCTTCGCCCTTGGTGCGTGTGAGCCCCGCAAACACCCTGCCGCGCACCGCGGCCGGCTGCGAGATGAGAGCGGCGCCGCCGAACAGCTTGTCGGTGTCGCCCGTCGTTTGCCAGAGCAGCTTGCCGGTGGCCGCCTCGAGCGCGACGAGCGAGCCGCCCACCATCGCGTAGAAGCGCCCGCCGTCGGCCACGCCCCCGCCTATGAGGTCGCGCGCGGCGCTCCGGCGTTGATCGGCCACATAGCGCCATTGCAGCTTGCCGGTGGCCGCCTCGAGGCACGATACCTCGATGCCCGTGTTGAGATACACGCGGCCGTCCGCAACAATTGGGTAATGGATTCGCGGCAGCGGAACGCCCTTGAGACCGTATTCTTTGAAGTTGGGCTCTGAGACTGCCGCCGTGTACGCCTCGTAGGCCCACATGAGCCTGCCCACGTCGATGATCCGCGCCGGCGCGGCGCTGCACGCGGCGTTGCCTGCGATGGAGGGCCAGCCGTCGGGGGGCGGACGGTCGAGGGCGCCGGGCAGCTCATCCAGTATCTGCGCGATCACGCGCCGGCGCCCGGCGAAGTCGGCCGGGGCATCGGGCGGGAGGGCCTCGAGCAGCCCGCGCGCCCGGGCGGCGTCGCCAAGGAGAGCATAGCAATACGCAAGCTTAACGGCAACGGCCACGGAACCGCCGCGATCGAGCACTGCCGACCACGTCTGCGCGGCCGACTCGAACCCACCGCGTTCGAAATAAATATCGCCGGCGGCGTCGAGGGCCTGCCGGCCGGACTCGGTGATGCCGTAGCGGCTTGCGACGTCCTTGAGTGCTGGTGCATCCCGTGCGGCGAGGGCGCCCTCGAGTGCCGCCCGTGCAGCCTCGCCGTATTGCGCCAGGTAAGCCCGGGCGCCTTCCGGCGCGAGCTTTGCCAGTTGCCTCCTGCATTTTTCGGCGGCCGTGATGTAGGAGTCGCCATGCAGCGGCTCGCTTCGCACCAGGACCAGGGTGGTGGTCTTGTCGTCGAGCTGTTTGTTGATGATCGATTGATACACGGCAGCGGCGTCCGACCACTTCTGCCGTGCCTCGAGTGCGGCCGCGCGCTTGAGCGCCCGCAGCACCTCCTCGTCTCCTCCGATGTACACCTCACCGCGCTCGGAGGCAATCTCCTGCACCTCGACGTGGCCCCCTTCGGCGTCGGGTGCGTCTGCCGCGACGGCGATTCCGCCGCCGAGCAACGGCCCGGCCATCAGCAGAATCCCCAGTGCGCACCGCTGCCATCCATCTGCGGCGAGTAATGCTTGCAGGTTTGATGCCGTCATGATACCTTCCATCAAGGCGAAGCCCGGCGAGAATCACCTCTACCCATTTTATCGGTGCAATCGGCCGCTTTCAACCCAATTTCCACGAGGCGGCATGTAACAACTTGTGCCACGCGCCGAAGCCCGTGGCAGGCTCCCCCTTTCTGGAACGCGCGATTTGCTTTCGCGCGGCGAGTTGATATAATGTGGGCATCGCGCCGGAATTCCACACATCGGACGCCACAAGTGATGTCGCAATTCATCATCACAACAAGCCCGACCCTCCGCAACACCATGCTCAACGAGCTGAACGCCATCGATGCGTCGTGCCGTTGTGAGAAGGAATTCGGCTACGGGATATTTCTCGTGTCGTTTGCCGCCGACCAGGCCGCAGTGACGGCCGAGATCGTGCGCGAGCGGCATACCTTCATAAAGCACGTCCATCCGGTGCAGGCAGAGGGGCGCCTGCGCAATCAACTGTCGGGCGACCTCGAGATGCTCAAGGGCGGCATCGGCAAGCTCCGCCTCGAGGCGGGCAGGCCGTTTTCGGTGCAGGTGCGGACGGTCGAAAACATCACTTACACGGCAAAAGACCTCGAGGTGCTGCTCGGGCGGCATATCGAGCAGACCTACTCGATCGATGCATATTTCGACGACTACGACATACCCGACGACATCGGCCAGCAGATCATCGGGCTTCTCATCTTCCGCGACGCGTTTTTCATGGGGCTGGGCTCGGCCGCCGAGAGCCTGCACCCCGTTTCGGATCCGTGCCGGATATTCTCGCGCGGGCCCGTGCACGTTTCGCGGGCCGAATTCAAGCTGCGCGAGGCGCTCAAGATTATCGGCTACCGACCGGCGCCCGCCAGCCTGGCGATCGACATCGGGGCCGCCCCGGGCGGATGGTCGTTTGTGCTGGCCGAGCGCGGCATGACCGTTATCGCAATCGACCCGGCCGACCTCGACGGGCCCGCAGCCGACCACCCCAACATCAGGCACCTCAAGATGAAGGTCGAGCACTACACGGGCTCGGAACCGGCCGACCTGGTCGTAAACGACATGAACATGGATCCGACCGATTCTGCGGCCGCCGTCCTCACAGTGGGCCGCGACCTCAAGCCCGGCGGATTGCTGGTGATGACCATCAAGCTGCCCGACGGCACATACCAGAAACAAGTTGCCGACGTAATTGAAATACTGTCGCCGCAGTTCGAGTGCATCGACGTTCGGTGCCTGTTTTACAACAGACGGGAAGTAACGGCGTTCTTCAGGAGGGTCGGTAACGTCCCCAAAGTGGTTGGGCATCGGACCATTAGACAGCGGCCCCAGCGTTGAAACGCTGGGCTACCTTCAGCCGTGCCTACGGCACTG